>CAJKNM010000044.1 GCA_905201285.1 uncultured Eubacteriales bacterium
CGGGTGCTGTTTCTGCCATGTTGTGTGCATCCTGCATACCGGCGCTTGCTTATGAAATTCCGCACGCGTACTGGAGTCTGAACGACAGTTATTCGGCCGCGCTTGACGCGAAAAATTACGGGGATATTGCGAGTTACGGAAGTCAGGTTATAGACCTGATTTCCGGTGAACCGAGCAATGACACAACCGACAATATAATAGGTTCAAGGGCATACGAGGTTGCTTTTGCCTATTACTTCACAGGTGACTATGATAATGCGGCGAGATACTTTAATCTATATATTCCGTATGGCGAAAAGCTCGGTTGGAACGATGGAGTGAGGATTGCTGAGGAATTTGTAAAGCAGCTTCCGTCATCACTTTCGGTTTATAAGCATACAAGCCAAAATCAGAAATATTACGGTGCAAGGAACGAGCCAAATGGTGTCTTAAGCGGACAGGTGAGTGAAAAGACCGAGGACGGCGACTCAATGGTGCTGTTATATCTTGAATACGGATATTCCGATGAATTAAATTGGGCAAATGTCGTTTTTAACAATGCGGAAAAGTCCGGAAAGGCTATCGAGCTTGCCGTTAACTTCCCCGACCAGGGGGATACCGCCCGTGCCGTTTCGGCGGAGGACGGCTATCTTCAACAGCTTTATGATTTGGTGTCGGGGTATCCTAATGTTCCCGTATTTTGCAGAATCGGTGCAGAGGTGAATATCTGGGGCAATCAATGTACGCCCGAGGAATTCAAATCGGCTTATTGCAAAATTTCGGATAAGATGAGGGAACTTTCAAACGTTGCGGTTGTATGGAGTGTGGCACATACCGACCCATGGAAGAGTGATTCAAGACCGTATACGACAGATGATTATTATCCCGGTGACGAAAATGTCGATTATGTCGGAATAACAATTTATTGTAATAAATATTTTGACGGACGGGAGTGGAACGGACAAGAGAAGTTTAACGAGGTCTGCTTTAAAACCGGCTATAATTCGGATCCGGTTCTTATGATTAAGGATTTTGTTGAAAAGTATGGCTCACGCAGGCCGGTGATGATTTCAGAGTGCGGTGCGTCATATTTCACCGGCGGTGAAATCAATCAGAACCACATCGATTGGGGTGCTGAACATATAAAAGAGATATATTCATATGTTCCGATGGTATATCCTCAGGTTAAGCTTATGGCGTATTTTAATAAAAAGATTGATGCCGAGGTGAACTGGTACGACTTAGACAGCTCTTCACAGATGAACGATGTGTATACAGAGATGAATAACTGCCCGTGGTTTATAAAAGGAAGGAACACAAATTCGGCACAGACCTTTTTTGAACCTCTCGGCGATTCGATAAACGGTGAGGGGACGGTTACGGTGAGTGCCTATCCTCACGTATATGGAGCGGACACAACAAAAGTTTCTTATTATGTGGATGATAAGTTTATAACATCGGCGGATTCGGCGCCTTACACGGCGAATATCCCGATAAGCGGCGGAAGCACCTTAAAGGTTGAAGCTGAGGGCAGTAACGGACATACCGTGACAAGGCTTTACGGAATAAACGGCGGAAAAGCCGGGGGGTTCGGGTTTAACGATACAGACGGACTTTCAGAGACCTCGCTTGCTGAACTTAAAAAGGTGTTTGATAAGGGTATAATCACAGGATATGAGGACGGAAGCTTTAAGCCGGATAACACAATCACACGTGCTGAATTTGCGGCTATGGTGTGCAGAATGATGGGGTATTCTTCGGATGAAGCTTGTGTGTTTAATGATGCAAAGAATCATTGGGCGGCAAAGTATATCAAGGCATGTGTTGACGCAGGGGCAATAAACGGCGTTGGCGGAAACAGCTTTGCCCCCGATGATAATGTCACGGTTGAACAGGCGCTTAAGATTGTCACAATAGTAAGGAATATGGCCGAACCGACGGCGGTATATCCCGATGGATTTATACAGGCGGCAAGAAAAAACGCCCTGATTAATAATATCACAACAGATGATATGTCATCTGATTTAAAGAGAATCGATGCCGCGTCAATTATGGCACAGGCATTATAAAAAATCGGGATTGGTGTTAGTCACCCATCCCGATTTTTTTTATTTTCTGTAATTAATAAGTCTTATTATAACAGGACTTAAAATTATATTTATCAAAAGCTCGAATATAAAGTTTCCGCCGACCAGGCCATAGATTATATATTGCCCTGCCGAGGCAAAGCCCGCAGCCTGTCCCCAGCCGATAATTGCATCCATAAAGAAGAGCCTGCAGCCGATTAAAAATATCCCCGTATTCACAATGGGGCATATGGCCGCGGCAATTATAACGGCGAGAGTTCGGTTCTTCTTTTCAAAAATGTTATAAACAATTCCGGCACAGAGCCCCGCGAGTGTTCCTTTTATAATAACGGTTGCAACCGTTCCCAAAGGATTTATCGCTAAAAATGCCGCACTGTCGAAAAAAAGAACGATTAAACTGAAAACAAATCCGAGTAAGGCGCCCGCCCACTTTCCGCATACAGCGGCACCTATTACGATAGGAACCAGAACCAGCGACACGCTGAACGGACCTAATCGGATAAACGAACCCATGGATTGAAGTACAACTACCAGTGCTATGAGTATGGCACACATAACCATATTCGCGGTTTTTGTCTTGCTTTTTACTTGATTGTTTGACATAATTACCTCCTGACTGTCACTCATTTTAAAATGATGCAACGTCTGATTTATATTATTTAATTTTTTTCATAATTTATTAAGACTGACGGTGAGAAGCCGTACCGCGCTGTTTATTTTTGTTGTAGATTATATTAAGTCCCTTTAAAAGAAGGTCGTCATCTATTGTGATGTTATGCTTACAGTACGGAATTATCGCATTTGACAGGCCGCCTGTTGCAACAAGCGTGGGTATAGACCCGACCTCATCCTGAATTCTGTCAATCATTCCGTCAATCATAGACGCGTTTCCGTAAATTATTCCCGAGCGCATACAGTCGATGGTGTTTCGGCCGAGAACCCGTTCGGGCGGGTCGAGACTGATCTGAGGAAGCTGTGCCGTACCTCCGGCAAGGGCCTTGAGCGAGATTTCGACACCGGGAATAATCGATACACCCGAGAAACAGGCGTTTTCATCAACTATGAGAAGCTTTGTCGCCGTTCCCATATCTATCACCACAACCGGCGGTGTATAGAGATTGTATGCCGCAACACAAGCGCAAATCAAGTCAGCACCAACCTGTGACGGATTATCGGCAAGAAGGTTAATACCCGTCTTGATTCCGGGACCGACCACGACCGGTGTGACGGAATAAGCCATTTTTATTGCACTTATGACAGCGTGAGTGATCGGCGGAACGACCGAAGAAATGACTGCGCCCGAAATACGGCTTTCGTCCACCGAGTATAGACCGAGAATAGTTTTGAGCATTGCCGCATATTCACAGTCGGTTTTGTGTGAATCGGTGGAAATTCTTGAAATAAATTCAAGCTTTTCGCCTTCAAAACCGCCGAGGACAATGTTAGTGTTTCCTATATCAATAGTAAGTATCATAATATATGCTCCTTAAAGCGTGATGCTGTTTGCTTATGCAATACAACTCAGTTTATGATTTTATCACACAGATTTGTTTTTGTCAACCTCAGCGGTTTAAATTATTTAATTTGAGCCTGAATTTTAGCTGCCGCCGCTCTGTATTCCTCTGCGCCAAAGACCTTGTTTATCATATCCAAAAGTGCGTTGGCTGAAATCCCCGGCGGAAGTGAAAATTCGCGGCACAGAAGCCGCCGAAGTTCGGCGCTGTTTTCTCTTCCGGTGAATCCGTCGGCATAAAATTCCGCTTTGGTTACGGGTGAAAGCAACGGAATCTCGGTTGCCGCGGCGGATTTTTTTAATATTTCTTCAAGTGTTTTTTCATCGATTCCCTCGACGCCCAAAAGTCCGTCTGCACCTGCTCTTTCCTTGCGCTTTTCCTTTCCCTTGACAGCGGGGATATACGCCTGTTTAATGTTTGCCGATTCGCCTAAGCACTGCTTTATATAATTCCGAATTCTGAATCCCGCGCGGTCTGAATCGGTCAGAACAATGATTCCGCGCTTTTTTGACAGCGTGCGCAGGCTGTTTATAATCTTTGGCGAACGATACAGCTGAAACCCGTATGTGCAGATTATAGGCGCATCGGTAATTTTTTTAAGCTGTTCCTTGTCATACTTGCCTTCAACGACAATTACTTCATTTATATGTATCATATCCGAAACCTCATATCAGTATAAGTTATAGCTTACATTATTTTACCACAAACCGCATAAAATTAAAATACCTGAATTAAAATTTTTGCGAAAAAGGTGAATCGGATAATGGCGAAGAAAACAGTTGCGGCTAATATGTTTATTTTGGGTCTGTCGGGTATAATAGCAAAGACCTTTGACTTCAGCTTTCGCGCATATTATTCAAGGATGCTTGGCTCTGAGGGAATGGGACTTTTGTCGCTCGGCTTCTCGCTTCACGGGGTTATGCTGACTTTCGCAACAGCCGGTCTCGGTGTGGCAGTGTCAAAAACAACGTCAGAGTATATGGAAAAAAAAAATCCGGCGGCTGTCCGCGGGTGTATGCACCTTGCCGTTTTCGGGGTGGTTCTGTTGAGCCTTGCGGTAATTTCGCTTACACTTGTTTGCTCAAACTATTTGGCAGACACGGTTCTGGGTGACGGAAGGGTGTCGGTAAGCCTTTGTACTCTTGCACCGAGCGTATTGTTTATGGGAATATCTTATTGTATAAAAGGCTGTTTCTATGCCGAAAGAAGGGTGATTCCGCCGGCATCATCGGAGATTTTGGAACAGCTGGTGAAATTCGTTTCCATCAGAACTCTACTTAAAATATTCCTTCCCTATGGAATAGAGTATGGCTGTGCGGCGGTGTTTGCCGGTATAACAATAGGAGAATTCTCATCTTGTGCATACCTGATATTTTTTTATCTGCGTGAGGAAAGAAGGTGCTTTAGACTGTCACGCGTTTTCCCGGAGGTGTCAGTCAGCAGGCGCGAGCTTGTATGTCGGCTTCTCGGAGTGTCGATTCCGTCAATGATAACCTCGCTCTGTTGCAGTGCGCTGAGGACAAAGGAGGAGGTCCTTATTGTATCAGCGCTGAAGCGCGGCGGAATGGAACACTCTGACGCGGTGAGGTCGCTCGGAATATTATACGGAATGGCAATGCCGCTTCTTGTCCTTCCGCTTAACCTTATGGGCTCGGTTATGTCGCTTCTTGTACCCGAAATCTCAAGGGCGTGGGTGAGCGGAAGACAGCGGCTAAGGCGCGTTACGCTTAAAATTTACCGATTTGGTATTGCGTCGGGTTGTATTGTTGCACTTGTATTTATTCTGTTCGGTGACACCCTCAGTACAATTTTTTATAATACCGATGAAGGCGCGGCTCTGGTAGTGCGCCTTGCACCGCTGTGTCCGATAATGTTTATTGACTCGCTCTCCTGTTCGGCACTGAACGGAATGGGTAAACAACTCAGGCTTTTGGTATTTTCGATTGCTGATTTTATGCTGAGATTTGCTGTAATATATTTTGCGATTCCGGGCGGAGGGATTTCCGCATTCTCAATAATGATTGCGCTGAGTAATATTTTTACCTGCTTATTAAGTTTCGGAAGTGTGGCGGGCATTGTGTTTGGCAAGCTGAATCTTTCAAAAAGAAAATTGACAAAATCAAAGAAGTATGGTATCTTAAAGAATAGTATATGAGTTTTGTCGAATGGGGGGTGACCGCAGTGGACGAGAATAAGCTTGTTAATAAAGCCGTAAAAGGCGATAATTCGGCTTTTGAGGCACTTATGGAAAAACATATGGGGATAATCTATAACATAGCTCTTCGGATGACCGCAAATCAGGATGACGCCGAGGATATGACACAGGAAATTATGATTAAAATTTTCCGCAGTCTCGGCTCATTTAAAGGGAACTCAAAGTTTTCGACATGGATTTATCGCGTTGCGGTCAACACTTGCCTTGATGAACTGAAAAAGAAGAAAAATAAGAAACATTTGTCGCTTGATGCTGAAATTTCGGGTGATGACGGCGAAAATCAGATTGAGATAAAAGACGATTCGCCGTCACCTGAGAAGCTTGCTGAACAGAATGAGCTTCGGGATATGGTTGCGGCAGCAGTGAAGCTTTTGTCGGACGAGCATAGGGCGGTTATCGTACTGAGGGATATCAGGGGAATGAGCTATAGCGAGATTGCCGGAATTTTGGGCTGCAGCGACGGTACTGTTAAGTCGCGGATAAGCCGGGCTCGGGCACAGCTTAAAATGATTCTTGAAAAAGAATATAATTTTAACGGAACATATTTTGAGAAATAACTGTCAAATAAAGTGTAGGTAATTAATATCGGAAAGAGGTGATTTATATGCAGAACAATGACTGTGAAAAATTTAAAGCAAGGCTCTTTGACTATGCCTCGGATATGCTGAGCGAGACAGAGAGCAGGGAACTGATTGAGCATATAAATTCCTGCCCTGAATGCAGAGCAGAGCTGGCCGGAATTAAAGCTATTCTCTCTGCGGCGGCCGAGATAGAGAATGTCAAGCCGAGCGATGAACTGAAAAAACGGATTTCATTAGGTCTTGCTGAAGAAGCACAGAAGATTAGACGAAGCCGCAGGGTCAGAATCGGAAGAACCGCGGCGGCGGCCGTGTCTCTTGCCGCTTGCGCAGCGTTGGCAGTCGGCATATATTCGGGTGGAATATATGATAAATTTATGAAGGCGGACGATACGGTTGTGTCGGACGCAGCTGATAATTCTCTTGATAAGGAAAAAGAAACCGTAAGCACCCCTCAGCAGAATGAAAATTCCGCGGAGGTAAATTCCTCAGCCGAAGAAAATAAAGAAAATACGGAACAAGGTCAAACTATTCCGCAGGCGGACGGAAAAAAGACGAATAATACGCCGCAGGCGGGGAAAACTAAAACATCGGATAAATCCTCATCAGGCGTTAATTCCGAAAAAAAGACGAAGCCGGAGGACACAGCTTCAGAAAAGAAGGAAAGCAACAGCGGCAGAACAGGCGGAGGTAAACAAGCGGAAACCGAGGAGTTATCAGGCTCGGCCAATGCCAAAAAGGCCGAAAGTGATACCGAAAATAAAGCCGAGGCAAGAAATTTTGCGGCGGTGTCCGAACCGGCGGAAAACAAGACCGGTGACATCGGGGCATCGGGCGGCGGTTCGTCCGCAAGAATGAAGAATGAAAGCGATACAGACGGCGGAGATGAGGCGGTTATGTACAGTGTGTCGAGCGCCGTAGACAGCGCTGAAAAGGTTTCGGCTGAGACGCTTCCCGTTTCCTGTACGGTTGTATGTGAAAATCCTCAGAGCTTTGCCGGGCATTTCGGCGCGGACGGAAGCGGAAACACGGTTAAATTCAGTTTAAGCACGGATATGTGGCAGGCCCTTAAAAGCTATGCCGAGGAGTGCGGTGCACAGCTTGATGCTGAGTTCGGAGAGAATTCAAGAGGAACAATATCTGTTACGGTGACCAAAAAATAACAGAAATCCTATAGAACGGAGCATAAAACATAAGATGAAAAAACTTCTGATAATTGACGGAAACAGTATATTAAACAGGGCGTATTACGGAATACGCCCTCTTTCTGCGCCTGACGGAACACCGACAAACGCGGTTTACGGCTTTTTAAACATAATGTTTAAGTATTTGGATGAAGAAAATCCCGACTATCTTTGCGTTGCCTTTGATGTGAAGGAAAAGACATTCAGACACAAGAGGTACGAGTTGTATAAGGCACAGCGTAAGCCTGCGCCGGAGGACTTTTTGGTTCAGCTTCCTTTAATGAAGGAAGTTCTTCAAAAGATGAATTGTCTTTGCCTTGAAAAACCGGGGTATGAGGCGGATGACATAATAGGAACAGTCTCGGCTATGTGTGAGCGCGGCGGAATAGACTGTAGGATTCTGACGGGGGATAAGGATGACCTTCAGCTTTGCTCCGACAGGACGGTTGTTAAGCTTGTTATTACCCGAATGGGAAAGACAGACACCACCGATTACGGCGAGGCGGAGTTTAAAGAAAAGTATGGAATAGAGCCGAACGCATTTATCGATGTTAAGGCGCTTATGGGCGATGCGTCGGATAATATTCCGGGTGTAAAGGGAATAGGCGAGAAAACGGCGATGTCGCTTATTCAAAATTACGGCAGTATAGAGAAAATTTATGAGAATACCGATGCGCTTGAGGTTACTCAAAGCGTGAGGAATAAGCTGAGCGACGGAAGAGATAATGCGTTTTTGAGTTATGAACTGGCAACGATAGACAGAAGTGTTCCGATTGAATTTGAATTTGACGATGCAAAAAGACAGCCGTATAACGAGATGGAGCTTGCGAAAATTTTCACGCGGCTGAACTTCAGTTCATTTATACGAAAGCTCGGTCTCGAAGGCAAGGCGGCCGGGGGTGATTCGAACAGTGAAGTTACCGAAATCAGCGGTGAAGGCGAGAAAACGGAATTTGACAGCCTTCTTGCCGCCGCCCATAAGGCAGGGAGAGTATCATATTTAAGAGATGACCAAAGGTTGTTTATAAAACCTATGAATTCGGATAAGGCAATGTATTCTGACGCAGGTTTGGATGAACAAAAATTGTTTTTTGCCGATTCCGAAATCGAAAAGGTCGGATTTAACATAAAAGAGGATATGGTTGCGCTATCCGACTTCGGACTTGATGCAAAAGAGAATAATTATGAAAAAATGGCATTTGATGTGATGCTTGCCGCCTATATTTTAGACCCTAATCAGTCGGATTACCGCATAGACGAGCTTTGCGTAAAGTATCTCGGGGCGGTTCTTAAAAAGAGCGGCGGCGGTGACCAGATTTCGATGGCGGAAGTGGTCGGCGGAGACGATATAAAAGAGAAGATATGCGAGGTTCTTGCAATCGAACGCCTTGCTGAAAAAATGGCTGAGAAGCTTAAAGAAAACGGACAGGAGAAGCTGTATTATGACACAGAACTTCCGCTGACCGAGGTTTTGGCTCAGCTTCAGACAAGGGGAATGTATATAGACAGAGCGGCGCTTTCCGACTTCGGAAAAATGCTTGAGAGCCGTATTGAAAAGCTCTGTTGTGAGATTTATGATATGGCGGGCGAAAAATTCAATATCAATTCACCAAAACAGCTGGGTGTGATTTTGTTTGAAAAGCTTGAACTTCCGTACGGGAAGAAGAACAAAAGCGGAGGTTATTCAACAAATGTGGATATACTTGAAAAGCTCAGAAATAAGCATCCGATTGCGGAAGCGGTGCTTGACTATAGACAGCTTGCAAAGCTTCAGGCAACGTATGTGACCGGGCTTGACAATGTGGTGAACCCAAAGACGGGAAGAATTCATTCACACTTTAATCAAACGGTTACCAATACCGGAAGGCTCAGCAGTACAGAGCCTAATCTTCAGAATATTCCTGTCAGAACCGAGCTTGGAAGAGAAATAAGACGGATGTTTGCGGCGGAATATGACGGCTGGTGCCTGATTGACGCTGACTATTCTCAGATTGAACTTCGGGTTCTCGCACATATCGCGGATGATGAGGCGATGAAGCAGGCATTTAAAAGCGGAGAGGATATTCATGCTCAGACAGCGGCAACGGTGTTTGGGGTAGAGCCCGACAAGGTTACGCCGCAGATGCGTTCGCGCGCAAAGGCGGTAAACTTCGGAATAGTTTATGGAATCGGCGCTTTCTCGCTTGCACAGGATATAGGAACAACCCGAAAAGAGGCACAGGAGTATATTGACGGTTATCTGGCACATTATCATAAGGTTTCGGAATATATGTCAAGAACTGTGGAGGATGCAAAAAAGAACGGATATATAACAACCATTTTAGGCAGGCGGAGATATATTCCCGAACTTGGTTCAAGCTCGCATAATGTACGTGCCTTCGGTGAGAGGGTCGCCATGAATGCGCCGATTCAGGGGAGTGCGGCCGATATTATAAAGATAGCAATGGTGAATGTGTATAAGAGACTTAAAGATGAGAAGCTTAAAGCAAGGCTTGTTCTTCAGGTACACGACGAATTGATAGTCGAATCGCCCGAAAGCGAGGCGGAAGCGGCGGCTCAAATATTAAAAGAAGAAATGGAAAACGCATATGCCCTGTCGGTTCCGCTTAAAGTGGATATGAATAAGGGAAAGACATGGTACGATACCAAATAATAAAAATCAGGGTTCGCTTCCAAGCTGAAGCGAACCCTGATTTTGCGTCAAAGGGCAGTGTTATTATGAGCGAGCCTCTTTTATCTTTGCGATAAACTTCTTTGCGGTCTCGGTAATAGCGCCAAAGTCACCCGTTTTAGCGCCCTTTGTGAGTGAAGAACCGGCACCGACCGCCACTGCGCCGGCCTTAATCCACTGATCAACATTATCGACATCAACGCCGCCGGTAGGCATCATCTTTGCCTGCGGAAGCGGGCCTTTAATGTCCTTTATAATCTTAGGGCCGAAAAGGTCAGCGGGGAATATTTTGATTATATCGGCACCTGCCTCCATAGCGGTGATAGCCTCGGTAATCGTCATACAACCGGGAATATAGGGCACGCGATAGCGGTTACAGAGCTTTGCGGTATCAAGATTGAAGGCGGGACTGACTATGTAATTCGCGCCGGAGAGGATAGCCATACGAGCTGTTTCGCTATCGAGAACGGTTCCTGCGCCGAGAAGCATTTCGCCGTTTGAATATTTAACGGCAAGCGCTTCGATTACCTTAAGTGCACCCGGGACGGTGAATGTAAGCTCAATGGAAGGACAGCCCCCCTCTAAGCAGGCATCACTTATTCTGATTGCATCTTCGGCGTTTTCGGCTCTTACAACAGCAACAAGACCGGCATCGGTCATTTTTGATATAACCATCTCTTTTTCCATAATAAATTTAACTTCCTTTCGTGTGAGTCTATATTGTGTTTAAATAAAAAACTAAAATATTTCCATATAAATTATACCTTAATTATTGGCATAAATCAAGTAATTTGGAGAAAAAGGGGCAATAATATTAATAATTGACAGCTTAATGATAAGAAATGGCATCTTTTTCAGATTTCTAATCAGCAAACGCCTTAGCCTGTAGATGTAAATATAATTGTATAATTTCAAAATAATGTATAAAAATTAATATTGCTGTGGCATAATTTAATCTGATTTTTTGCCTGTCTTTTTATGCAGAATAGCTGAAAATGATAAAATCGACACAAAATAAGTTTTTTTTGAAAAAAAATCTTGCAAAATTTATCTCAATGTGATAAAATTAATGAGTTAGGTTAGGTGATTTTGAGTCGGTTTGATCAAAAAGACTTGCCCCTGATTTAATTATTAAATAAAGGTAATTCTTAAAACGGTCTTCATTTATTAAGAGGGCTGTATACTATAGGAGGTTTAATATAATGAGTGAAATTAAGAGAATTGGTGTAATGACCGGCGGCGGCGATTGCCCCGGATTGAACGCAGTAATCCGTGCGGTTACAAAGACCGCTATTATGAAGTACGGTCTTGAGGTTGTTGGTATTAAGCATGGCTATCGCGGTCTGTATCTCGGCGGTGACGAGTTTGTTAAGCTTACCCTTAACGATGTTTCGGGCGTAATCACAAAGGGCGGTACAATGCTCTACAGTTCAAACAAGGATAACCTGTTTGATTACACCTATACGGACGAAAACGGTAACGAACAGCACGGTGATGTTTCTGACGTCGGCGTTAAGAACCTTAAAGACGCAGGCATCGATGCTCTTATAGTTATAGGCGGCGACGGTACTTTGACCAGCGGAAGAGATTTTTCAAGAAAGGGCGTTAAGGTTATCGGTGTTCCTAAGACTATCGATAACGATTTGGCCGCTACCGATACCACTTTCGGTTTTGACACCGCTGTTGCGGTTGCTACCGAGTCTATTGACAGACTCAGAACCACAGCTGAATCTCACAGCAGAATTATGGTTGTTGAGGCAATGGGCCGTTATGCGGGATTCATAGGAATCGCCTCTGCTATTGCGGGTGGATGTGACGCGGCTCTTATCCCTGAAATTCCTTATGACATCAATAAGGTTGCAGACGCAATCAAAGCAAATATGAAGAGAGGCAAGAACTTTGCGCTCGTTGTTGTATCTGAGGGTGCTAAACCCCTCGGCGGTGACGTTGTTGTATCAAAGGTTGTTGAGAACAGCCCCGACCCGATTCGTCTCGGCGGTATAGGTAACGTTGTTGCGGGTCAGCTTGAAGAACTTGTTGGCCTTGAAGCGAGAGCCACCATCCTCGGCCATGTTCAGAGAGGCGGCACGCCGACGGCAAACGACAGAATCTTGTCGACACGCTATGGTTCATATGCGGTTGAGCTTCTTATGCAGGGCAAGTTCGGTAATATGGTTACACTTAGCGGAGCAGAGCTCAGCTATGAGTCATTAGAGAATGTTATCGGTGCAAATAAAGCTGTTGAAGAGGATAGCTATTGGATTAAAACCGCACGTTCTATCGGTATGTGTCTCGGTGACTAAAATAAATTTAAAAAATATATAAAAAATGCTTGCATTTTTTGCCGAGATATGATATACTGATAAACGCTTGTTAAAACAAGCCTGATATTAGTTAAAGATTACTATCATA
>CAJKNM010000045.1 GCA_905201285.1 uncultured Eubacteriales bacterium
TGATGATGCCAAATTAGATATAGATTATAGAACATGCAAAATTGATATTAATATAACAAAGCAAAGTTCAGATATAGCACAAGGTGTAGATATTGGAGGTGCAGGAGACCAAGGAATAATGTTTGGATATGCATCAGATGAAACAGAAGAATATATGCCTTTTGCAATTTCAATGGCACATAAATTATCAAGAAGACTAGCAGAAGTACGTAAAACAGGTATATTACCATACCTTAGACCAGATGGAAAAACACAAGTAACAGTAGAATATGAAGGAAACACAGTAAAAAGAATTGATACAATATTAATTTCTACACAACATAATGATGGAATAGATATGGATGCATTAATAACAGATATTAAAGACAAAGTAATAAATGAAGTAATACCACAAAAATATCTAGATGAAAATACAAAATATTATATTAATCCAACAGGAAGATTTGTAATAGGAGGACCTTTAGGAGACACTGGATTAACAGGTAGAAAAATAATAGTAGATACATATGGTGGATATGCACGTCATGGTGGAGGAGCATTTTCTGGAAAAGATGCAACAAAAGTAGATAGAAGTGCAGCATATATGTTACGTCATATAGCTAAAAATATTGTTGCAAATGGGTATGCTAAAAAATGTGAACTTCAAGTAGCATATGCAATTGGTGTAGAACAACCAATGTCAATATTTGTTGATACTTTTGGAACAAATGCAATACCAGAAGAAGAAATAGAGAAAAAAATAAGAAATAAATTTGATTTAACTCCAAAAGGAATTATAGAATATTTAGGATTACGTGAGCCAATATTCACAAAAACAACAAACTATGGACATTTCGGCAAACCAGAATTACCTTGGGAGAAAGTAATAAAAATGTAACAAAAATTTAAAAATTACATACTATAGCCATAAGGAGGAAAAGGGTATGGGGAATTTTATTATAAATTCAGTACTTTGGACATTTGCTCTTTATGGCTTATTTGAATTAATTAAACGTATTTTTATATTTTAGGAGGAATTTAAAATGGCAAAGGAAAAGTTTGAAAGAACCAAACCCCATGTTAACATTGGTACAATCGGCCACGTTGACCATGGTAAAACAACTCTTACCGCTGCAATCACAAAGGTGCTTGCTCTGAACGGTAAGGCTCAGTACGAGGCTTATGATATGATTGATAAGGCTCCTGAGGAAAGAGAAAGAGGTATCACAATCTCAACTGCACACGTTGAGTATGAGACAGACAAGCGTCACTATGCACACGTTGACTGCCCGGGACACGCTGACTATGTAAAGAACATGATCACCGGTGCTGCTCAGATGGACGGTGCTATCCTCGTTGTATCTGCTGCTGACGGTCCTATGCCTCAGACAAGAGAGCACATCCTGCTTTCACGTCAGGTTGGCGTACCCTATATCGTAGTATTTATGAACAAGGTTGACCAGGTTGACGATCCTGAGCTTCTTGAGCTCGTTGAAATGGAAATCAGAGACCTTCTCACAGAGTATGACTTCCCGGGTGATGAGATTCCGATCATCAAGGGTTCAGCTCTTAAGGTTCTCGAAAGTGATTCAACAGATCCTAACGCTCCTGAGTATGCTTGCATCCACGAGCTTATGGACGCTGTAGATGACTATATTCCTACTCCCGACAGAAAGAGCGATCAGCCGTTCCTTATGCCGGTCGAGGATGTATTCTCAATCACCGGTCGTGGTACAGTTGCTACCGGTCGTGTTGAGAGAGGTCGTCTTAATATGTCTGACGAAGTTGAAATCGTTGGTCTCGCTGAAGAGTCAAAGAAGACTGTTGTTACAGGTATCGAGATGTTCAGAAAGCTTCTTGATTATGCAGAAGCAGGTGACAACATCGGTGCTCTTCTCCGTGGTATTTCAAGAGACGAAATCGAAAGAGGACAGGTTCTTGCTAAGCCGGGTACAATCACACCTCACACTGAGTTCAAGGGCAACGTTTATGTCCTGACAAAGGAAGAGGGCGGTCGTCATACCCCGTTCTTTACAAACTACAGACCTCAGTTCTATTTCAGAACAACTGACGTTACCGGTATCGTTAACCTTCCGGAAGGCACAGAAATGTGTATGCCCGGTGACAACGTTGCTATGGACGTTAAGCTGAACACAACAATCGCTATCGAAAAGGGTCTCCGTTTCGCTATTCGTGAAGGCGGCAGAACTGTAGGTTCGGGCGTTGTAACTGAAATCGTTAAATAATTTTAACAAATTAAAAATACCCACAGCCTTTATGCTGTGGGTATTTTGTCTTTATAAGCGAGAAATTTCAGGCAGACGCTTGATTCAAAGCGTTTTGGATGGTTCGTTCCTTTTCAATGGCATATTTTACGGTATATGCGGTTCCTCCTCGCGGAGTTGGCATATAAAAAATGCAATAACTGCTGTTATCAACCATAAACCTGTTGCGTTTCTGCATACAGCCTTCATAATATTCATCTGAAACATATATAACCTCATCAGCAAGGCTTAAGATTCGGTCATATTCGCCAATATCTGTCTTTTTCCAGCCCTGTGTTTGATTTTTGCATGGGAGGGCAAGAATCAGGCGAATTTTAGGTATATCATTACGGGCGGCTAAAACAAGCTGTGACGCAAGAGTATCAAACCCCATAGCGCCGCCGCAAATAAAATCCGTAATGCCCTCTTGTGATAATTTTTTTATTATCTCATATGTATTATGCCTGAGTTGTTCAAGGTGTGATGCATCTATATATCTGCGTCCGGTAAAGCAACAGCAGCGTTCAATCTTGTTCATTGTCCGAACATCTCCTTTAATTTACATTATTTCTCAGTTAAGAGTATAGCACAATAAACCCATGTTGTCAATCAATAAAAAGTTGCACAAAAATATACGTCGAAAAACCGTATTTCGACGTTCTGTAAAATTAGGAAGCGGGCCAGTCAACCGCACTCATCTTGCACAACATTTTGGGGATGCTCTGTTGAGAAACACATCATAAAGCGGATTTTTTGAAATGTTACAAAAATATTACAATATATAAAAATATATGAAATATTAATAAAAAATCGATATATACAGCTTTGAAATATGAAAAAATGACGGAAAGACTTGATTTTTTATGCAAAACGTGGTATAATTTTATTTGTTCAGGCAAAATAGTGTTACAATTTTGTTTCGGGACGATTACGAAATCAGAGGTGGATTTAATGCATAAGCGGATAATGGCGGCAGTTGTTTTTATGACGGTGATGATTATGACAATAGCTGCTCCATGTGCTGTATTCGGTAAGGAATTTTCAGATGTACCTATTACGGCATCATATTACAAAGCGGTTGACAGATTGAGCAATGACGGTGTCATTCAAGGCAGAGGCGATGGGGTATTTGGCCCGTCGGATAATACAACGCGTGCGGAGTTTTGTGCCTTTTTGGCCCGTGCAAATAATTTCAGTGAAACATATACGGCGGTTACTCTTCCGTTCACCGATGTTAAGAGCGGGAACTGGGCAGAGAGCTATATCTCTTATTGTTATTCAAACGGCTATGTAAACGGTATGAGTGCGGATACATTTTCACCGAGCAGTAACATTACCTGCGAACAGGCGGTTAAAATGGTTGTATGCGCATCGGGTGTCGGAGATGAGTCGCTTTCAAATGTAGGACCCAAATGGTATTCCGGGTATCTTAATGTTGCAAAGAAGTACAACCTTCTTGACGGGGTTGAAGTAGAGGTATCAAAACCGGCAACAAGAGCGTTTGTTGCACAGGTTGTATATAATTCAATGCTGGTCAGCGGCGATGATAAAACGACAGTCGGTGATCATGCGGTTGACGTAGGCGGAAATAACAGTGGAAAAGGAACTTCGTCAATAACATCTACCGAAAACACAACGGCTTCGACCGGTTATGAACCAGAGGAAATATGGGAGCCGAGCCAAGAGGATGCGGTTTGGAAGTATTATCAGTATTATGGTGAGGACTATGAGCAGTATATGAAAGAGGATGAAGATTCACAGACATATACGACACCCGATTCAAGCAGTGATGGCGAAGATGACATTATTTCAAGTTATGTTCCAAAGGGCTCGTCAGACGGAATACTGATTGCCATTGACCCCGGACACAATTATAACGGGGTGGATACAGGTGCGACAGGAAATGGTCTGCGTGAGCAGGATATTACCTATTATATAGCCGAAAAACTTAAACCCGAGCTTGAGAGAAACGGATTTAATGTGATAATGACAAGAAATTCGATAAAGGATAATGTTTCAAACGAATCGGTAAGTGCAAGTCTTAACCGCCGTGCGGAAATAGCAAACCGAAGCGGGGCCGACTTATTTGTTTCGATTCATTGTAACGCAGGCGGCGGAACGGGAATAGAAACATATTACTGCACAGGCTCGGAGACAAGCAAGACATTCGCATCATTTATTCAGAAGAATGTTGTATCAGAGATTGGGCTTAGAAACCGCGGTGTTAAGTCAGCGAGATATGCGGTTTTGAGAAACACAAATATGCCGGCGCTTCTTCTCGAAACAGCGTTTATTGATACGGCGTCGGATGCGGCTGTTCTGGGTGACCCCGACCGTCAGCAGGCATATGCTGAAGCGATTGCAAAGGGTATATGTGAGTATATGGGAGTAGAATATAAATAATAACAAAAGGCTGTTATAACATAACAGCCTTTTTGAATATAGCACAGGAGGATATAGATGGGCATAAAAGAAAAGCCGGAGCTGCTTGCGCCGGCGGGAAATTTAGAGAAATTAAAAATTGCAATAGAGTATGGTGCGGATGCTGTGTATATAGGCGGCGAGGAATTTTCTCTTCGCGTTGCCGCCGATAACTTTACTAATGATGAGATAAAGCAGGGCGTTGATTTCGCCAAGGCAAGAGAAAAAAAGGTCTATCTGACGGCAAATATTATTCCGCATAATAAGGACATTGACGAGTACGGAAGGTTTTTAAGAGATGTTAAAGATTTAGGCTTAGATGCGGTTATAATCTCTGATTTAGGGATGTTTGACGTGACCAAAGAACTTGCACCCGAGCTTGAAATACACATAAGCACACAGGCAAATAATGTTAATTACCGAAGTGCGCAAAAATGGTATGAAATGGGTGCAAAGCGCGTCATCCTTGCGCGTGAGATGTCTCTTGATGAAATAAGCGAGATACGGAGACGAACCGACAAGGACCTTGAGCTTGAGGCGTTTGTACACGGGGCGATGTGCATATCGTATTCAGGCAGGTGCCTGTTGAGTAATTATATGGCGGGGCGTGACGGAAACGGCGGTGCGTGTGCACACCCCTGCCGCTGGAAGTATTATTTAATGGAAGAAAAGCGGCCGGGCGAGTATATGCCGGTCTTTGAAAATGAACGCGGAACATTCATATATAACTCAAAGGATTTATGTATGATAAATCACATAGACAAACTTGTTGAAAGCGGGTTGACAAGTTTTAAGATAGAGGGAAGAGTCAAATCGGAATTCTATGTGGCAACGGTTGTTGCGGCTTATCGGCGTGCCATTGACAGTTATTTTGAAAACCCCGATACGTGGGAGCCGAATCCGGAATGGCTCAGTGAGCTCAAAAAGGTCAGCCACAGAGATTATACAACGGGTTTTTATTTCGGCAGACCGGGAGGAACCGAACAGCATTATGCCAGTAGCTCGTATATACGTGAGTATGATATGGTTGGGGTTGCTGAAGGATATGACGAAAAGACAAATATGGCGAAGATAGTTCAGAAAAATAGATTCTTTAAGGGGGATGAGGTTGAATTTCTTTGTCCTGACGGAAGCTTCTTCACTCAAAAGATAGAGTATATGACGGATGCTGACGGAAATGAAATTGAGGTGGCAAATCGTCCGCAGAGCATAGCATATGTCAAAACAGATAAAAAAGTGCTCAAGGATTCGTTTATGAGGAAGAGGAGAGAAAAATAATGTTGCATAAGTTGGCCGTTACATATTTGTAAAAGTTTAACTGACGTATTTGTATTGACTTTTTTGCATAAAAGTGTTACAATAATACTAAAAGATTAATAGTGGTAATGTATAATTAAAAGAAAACGGAGGTTAGTTTTATGAAGACCACAAAAAGATTATTGTGCCTGGTGCTGTCGCTTGCGATGATTATCAGCTGTGCTGCGATGGTGACTGTTTCGGCAGAGGGTACGACAAAGAAATTAACAGATGTGAATGACAGCGAGATTTACTATGATGCGGTAAATACGCTCAGCATCATGGGTATTATCAACGGTTATGAAGATGGAACATTCAAACCTAACCAGAATGTTACAAGAGCAGAGTTTACTGCTATGCTTATGAGAACACTTAAATTGGGCGATACCGGAAGCAAGAGCGCTGCCGGCTTACCGTTTAGCGATATAGATGATAACAATTCCGATATCAACTGGGCTATTCCTAATATTAATACTGCATACGGCAAGGGTATTATCAATGGCTATGAGGACGGAACCTTCAGACCGAGCGACAATGTTGCTTATGAAGAAGCGGTTAAGATGATTGTTTGCACCTTGGGTTATGGCGCAGATATTGATGTGTCTGTATCGCCGTGGTATGCAAATTATATTTCGGTTGCAAGTCAGATAGGCATAACAAAGACCGCAAGCAAAATCGGTCAGGTTGAGACTCCTGCATCACGTGCTTGCATTGCTCAGCTTCTTTATGATTCGCTTGAGGTTAAGCTTGTTGAGAATGATAAAAGGACTGACAACACAATCCTCAGCTCATATCTCGGATATGTAAGGGGTACCGGTTCAATCTACTCAAACAATGTTACAAGTCTTGCAAGTGCGGATGTAAATCTCCGCGATGATGAGATTCAGATTAATGGTAAGGATGATGACTCTAATACTTATGAGCTTCATACATATACTACAACAGATACAAGCCTTAAAGACCGTCTCGGCTATGAAGTAGAGTATTATTACAAGAATGACGGTTCAAGTGACAGAACTCTTATGTTCTGCACACTTAAGGGTAAGGAACCAGTTGTTATAAATGCAAAGAACATTGAAACAAGCACATCCGATAACGGCCAGATTAAGTATTATGAAAAAGATACCGATGACAAGACTAAGAGCTTGTCGCTGGCTTCGGATAATAAGGTTATTTATAACGGAAAGTATACGGGTTCAAGCTTTAATGTGTCAAGTGACCTTCCTAAAGTCGGACAAGTTAAGGTTATAGACTCTGATAATGATGGAAGATATGACGTAATCGACATTACTTCTTACGATGTATACTATGTTTCGACAAAGGACACTTCCTCTACATCGATTATAGATAATCTTGTAATGAAAGCAGAAAACAAGATTCTTACCCTTGATGTGGATAAAGACAGGAACCTCAGCATCGTAAATAAAGATGGAAAGACCGTTACATACAGCTCAATTTCAACAGGAAACATTATCTGTGTTGCAAAGAGCAAGACCGGTACGATTACCACAAAGGCTGTTGTTCTTACCGATAAAGTCAGCGGAACAATTTCTGCAACCGACGGTGATGACAAGGTTACCATCGGGGGTAAGGAATATAAATTCTCGGATGCTGCTCCGTGGATGAACGGCGGCACAACTCTTTCAAAGCCGCAGATGTCAGACAGTGGAACATACTATCTTGATATAAACGGCGACATTGTTGCATATTCAAAGAACTCTACAACCGAGACATTTAAGTATGGTTATATTGAAGGCTATAGCGATGCGGGAAAGAGCTTTGAAAGTGATATTCAGTTAAAGATAATCAGCACCTCGGGCACAGAACAGCTTTCGACTTATAAGAGCACAAAGGTTAACGGAACAACCTACAGTGACGGAAATGAAGTTGTTGACCAGCTGAGAAGTTCTGCGAATAACCAGAATACTGACAATCGCGGAATTCAACAGCTTATTAAGTATACAACAAAGACCTCGGGCGGAACAAAGGTCATCGATAAGATTGTCACCGCTGAGCCGTCAGATAAGGGTAAGGAAATAGTTTCTGATCAGCTTAATATGCTTAGCACGGTTAGTGCAAAACATAATGCAGAAAAACTCACTTATAACAGTAACTCAAAAACGCTTGAAGGAAACGGTGTAAAAATTAACATTTCAAGTGCGACGGTGTTCTCTGTTCCTAAAACAGACGATAGAAGTAACTATGATTTATTTAAGAAGACTTCGGTTTCTACGAGCTTTAAGAACGGAAACGAATATGCGGTAGAGGTGTTTGATGTATCGCTCACAAATGCGGCGAAGGTTGTTGTGGTATACCTTTCTGATGCTACCAAGGCTGAAGAACTCGATTCTTCATCACCGGTTTATGTACTGAATGAGTTGTCACAGGGCAAGAATGACGGTGACACAATGGATCAGATTGTTGCTTTTAAAGCAACACCTACGGGTTCTGCTCAATCGACTACCGAGTGGGTATCGGATGATTCAAAGAATGTTAATTCCTTCAGCAAGGGTGATATTTTCAGAGCAGTTCACGATAATGACGGGTACACCGTTCTTGACAGTGAAAACAAGCTTTATTCTATAGATGGATCAAATAATGATTATAAAATCACTTTTGATGCGAAGGATAAGGATAAGGACATCAATAAATCTGAATTTGTTTCTATCCTCGGAAGTGTGGCGGCTATAGATAATACTGATACAAACACCATTCTTATTGCACCTGAAAAACTCGCAAAAGATGGTCAGTATGACGCCTCGAAAGCAATCAGCTTTAACATAAGCGACTTTGACAGCGCAAAGGGTATAATCTATGATACAACCGGCAGAAATCTTGAAATTAAGGATACGACCGGTTCGGCTGCAGTCAGCGGTCTTGTGGCGCTTAGTGATGGTGCAGAACCGAGTCAGGTATTGATTTATATGTCAGAGGGTAAGATTAAGCTTATCTGCGTACTGCCTAAATAAGATAAATAAGGTGTGAAATAAAACTGACGCAAAAGGGTTTACGGCGTTTGTCGTAAATCCTTTTGTTATAATCAAGATACATTAAATATAGAAAAAGCGGTGATTCGGTGAAGCTTTTGAAGGATATTAAAATTAAAGGCGAAATATTTTCCGAATATGTATTTTTAACATATGAGTTTGAGCTTGATAATACGTCTGACGGGAAAAATATTGATTATATATTCAGACTGCCGAACAACTCGCTGCTGTCGGATATGAAAATTATAGATGCGAGCGGAAAGCTGATTATGGCGAAGGTTGTTGCGGCGGCTTATGCGGCTCAGCTCGGCGAAACAAGCACCGTGGCGGTTTTGCGCTGTACGGAGAACGACACGTATCTGCTGTCTGTCACAGGAGCGGCGGCCGGTATGCGTGTGAAGGTGAATGTTTATACGTTAATGACAAGAAATGCTGAAGAAATCGGATTTATAATTCCGCTTGCAGCAGGAAGCGGAATCGGAAACGCGGTCAAAAGTTTTGCTGAAATTGAACTGAATGCGGTCGGCGTGGAGAATACCACTGTATTTTCGCCCACTCATAGGATGGATACCGAGTATGTCGGAAACGGCGGGACACGACTGAGGATCAGAACGGGGAAAATACCGGCGGACAGAGACTTTAGCTTGAAAATGGCAGGGGCAAAGAATAAGAGCAGAATGATAATGTCAAATAACGGACTGATGGCAGACGCACTTTGTGTGGTGTATCCGAGCCCTGATTTTTATGAGGCGTGTAAAAGATATAGGAAGAAAATATTTTTTATCTTTGACAACACTTCACTTTTTATGGGTACGGCAAGAGCGGCGAAAGAGTTTATCCTATTCGCGGCACAGGCTTGTGGCAGAGAGTGCTCAATATCATATATTGACGGCAGTGGAATAGCCGTAGTAAATTTCAATGACAGTGACATTGAAAAAATATTAAGCGCTATCGATAGAAGCGGAGGAACGCTGAGTGAGCTGTTACAAAGGGCGGGCGAGAGAATTGACAGTGATACCATCCCGATATTGATTACCGATGACAGAAATGCTGATGCTGACGCGGCAGAAGTAATAATGAGAAGTTTTAAAAATAGTGGAATATCGATGGTCAGATTCGGTGCCGTTTCAAGGAGGGACGAAGCTGCCGCCGCGGTAGAAAGGTGCGGTGGCAGTGTAAAAACAGTGTTTGGAATGGATGATGTAAGAAAAAGAGCTCAGGAAATAGTCAAGAGTGTTGATTTTTCTTCCATAGGCATAGATGTTGAAGCTCCCGGAACGGAAAAGGCGGCGATTATCGATTATCCTGATGAAATCGGTGACGGAATAGGGATATATCTTGATTATGGAAGCAGCTGTGCCTTTGGGCCGCTTTATGTGTATTGCGGCGGATATAGCGAAGAGATAAGATTCGAGAATATTGAGATGTATGACAGCTTTGCGCCAACGGGGCTTGTTTATGCAAGGCTAATGAGCAGACATCTGACAGAAAGACTTAGATATTGTGCGGCGGATGAGGTACAGAAGCTTCGCAAGGCTCTTGAAGCGATAGGAGTCAGATACTCAGCGGTAAATTCCGAAACCGCGTATATTGCTGAGTTTAACGGAGAGACAGCTGTGATTCGCGTGGCCATAGAAGATGCGTCCGTGTACGGGAACAGCGTTTTTAATAACAGAGCTTCGATGTTCAGTGAAGCTTATGAAGAATATACCGATGAGATGATACATCTTTGCACAAAGGTGCTTATAAAAAGTATGCGTTCCGATGGGGCGATATGTGCGGCCGGTGAGGTTGACGGAGATATTCGCCGCAGGCAAACACTAATCTGTATTTTAGCGCTCATTTCGGCGGAACGTATTGAGCCGGACTGTGAATTTGTGAGGGCGGCGGAGAGATATATCGGGGAATATTCTGACGGAGAGCTTAAGTTTACGCGTGATGCGGAAGCGGCAAGAAAAGCATTGAAACCGATTTTTGGTGATAAATTTCAGGATATAGTCGGCGTTATGCCCGATTTATACACTTCGGCAAGGGTGGTTTATTTGTGCAAACAGACAAATAATAAACTTTTCGGAAAAACCCTTGACTAAACTGCCGTATCGTGTTAAAATATAAGGAAGCAATCAGAAAGGGGATTTGAAAAATGATAATCGCGGTTAAAGATAATAACGCTTTATTCGTTTCCAAATTCGACTTCTTTATTGCATCTGCCTACTATTGCAAGGGCGAATTATTTTTAAAAAAGTGATAGAATAGGGCATTGGACTTTTGTTCAATAGCCCTTTGTTTTTGTCAGTCAGACCTTTTGGGTGAGAACATTTTACGAGAGTTAAATTTTGAAGGAGTGATTTTATGCAGTCAAGGGTAGCTGAACTTATTCTTGAAAACGGGATGGGGTTTAAGGGAAAGGCTTTCGGTTATGTAAACGATGTTGTCGGTGAGGTTGTTTTTTCGACTTCGATGACAGGTTATCAGGAGGCTATCACCGATTTGTCGTTTTGCGGACAGATGGTGGTTTTGACCTATCCGCTTATAGGTAACTACGGAATCAACCTTGAGGATATGGAGTCTGATAAACCGGCTCTTACCGCGCTTATTGTAAGAGAAAAGTGCGACTATCCGAATAACTTCAGAACAGAAATGGATTTGGATGGGTTCTTAAGACAAAACAGGATTGTGGGTCTTGAAGGAATCGACACACGAGCTCTGACAAGAATAATCCGTGAAAGCGGCTGTATGAAGGGAATAATTACGACCGAGATAGGAATGCTGTCAGACCGTGCGCTGAAAGAACGGTTTGACAGCCTTGATAACTCGGATGTGGTAAAACGGGTAAGCACTCCTGAAGTCTATACAATTCCCGGTACGGGAAAGCACGTCGCATTTATTGATGCCGGTGTGAAAAAGGGAATCTTGCGTGAGCTTAAAAAGCGGGATTGCAAGATTACCGTTTTCCCGTATAATGCCACGGCTGACGAGGTTATGGCGGTTAAACCGGACCTTCTTATGATTTCAAACGGCCCCGGAGATCCTGAGGATATTCCCGAAACGGTTGAAACGGCAAGGGCGCTTATCGGAAAGCTCCCCGTACGCGGAGTATGTATGGGGCATCTGGTTATCGGACTGGCGATGGGCTGTAAGACGCGAAAGCTGAAGTTCGGTCATCACGGTGCGAATCAGCCTGTTAAAAACCTGAAAACAGGAAGGGTCTCAATCACTTCCCAGAATCATAACTATATTGTAGATGATCTCCCCGAAGAGCTTGAGGTTTCATACATAAATGTAAATGACGGGACCTGTGAAGGAATCTGCGGAAAGTCGGTAGACGTTCAGAGTGTGCAGTTCCACCCTGAGGCAAGTCCGGGACCGCTCGATACAAGAAACATATTTGACGATTTTTTAGCGTAAGGAGGTATGAGTATGCCAAGAGATAACAGTATAAAAAAAGTTTTGCGGTTACAAACCGCAAAACTTTGCTTTTTTATATACTTTTGCGGTTTGTAACCGCAAAAGTATTGACAAAGCTGAAACAAAACGGAGCGGCATTGCCGCTCCGTTTTGCTTTATGATTGAAAGTTAAA
>CAJKNM010000046.1 GCA_905201285.1 uncultured Eubacteriales bacterium
GCGTTTCCGGCATTCATACTGCCGCCGTACTGGATACGGATAACATCAGAAACTTCAGAGCCATAGAGCGCTTTGACTGTTTCACGAATAATGCCGCAAACTTCGTCAGCCTGGTCGGCTGTCGCGGTCTTTCCTGTGCCTATCGCCCAAACGGGTTCATATGCGATAGTAACCTTTTTTGCATCCTCTGCGCTTACGCCCAGAAGAGCAATCTTTGTCTGGCGGCGAACGGTATCATCCATTATTCCCTGTTCGCGCTCGGTGAGGCTTTCTCCGACACAAACGATAGGAAGAAGTCCTGCTGCGAGTGCAGCCTTTGTTCTGAGGTTAACGGTTTCGTCTGTTTCGCCGAAATACTGACGTCTCTCAGAATGACCGATTATTACGTATTTTACACCGGCTTCTGTCAGCATATTTGCCGCCAATTCGCCGGTGTAGGCACCGCTTTCTTTAAAATGTACATTCTGTGCGCCGACAGCAACGTTTGAACCTTTAGTTGCTTCAACAGCGGCGGGAATACATATAGCTGTCGGACAAATAACAACGTCGCATGAAGCGTCTTTTGCCTTTGTTACGATAGCCTCTGCCAAAGCCTTAGCCTCAGACGGAGTCTTGTTCATTTTCCAGTTACCTGCTATAATCTTTTTTCTCATTATAAATCAAAACCTTTCTGAATATATTAATCATAATTGACAGCTACCCGAAAATCGGGTAGCTGTTGAGTATTATTTTTCGTCAAGAGCAGCAACGCCGGGGAGTTCCTTACCTTCTAAAAATTCCATTGAAGCACCGCCGCCGGTCGAGATGTGGGTAATCTTGTCGGCAAAGCCCAGCTGCTCGCATGCCGCTGCGGGGTCGCCGCCGATAATAGTGGTGGCGTCAGTATCAGCAAGAGCCTGAGCAACAGCTATTGTACCCTTTGCAAGAGTCGGGTTCTCAAAAACGCCCATAGGACCGTTCCAAACAACGGTTTTAGCTGTTTTAACTGTTTCAGCAAAGAGTTCTCTTGTTTTTTCGCCAATGTCCAGACCTTCCATATCAGACGGAATCTCAGTAGCCGGAACGGTTTTAACTTCGATTTCGGCATCGATAGGATTCGGGAAGTCTTTGGTAACAACAGTATCGATAGGAAGAAGAAGAGTCTTTCCGAGGTCCTTTGCCTTCTGCATCATCTTTTTGCAGTAGTCAATCTTTTCGTCATCAACAAGAGACTTACCTACTTCATAGCCGTTAGCCTTCATAAAGGTATATGCCATACCGCCGCCGATGATAAGTGTATCACACTTGTCAAGAAGGTTAGAAATAACGTTAAGCTTGTCTGCAACTTTTGCACCGCCGAGAATAGCAACAAGCGGACGTACAGGGTTATCGATTGCGTTGCCGAGGAAGTCAAGCTCCTTACCGAGAAGATAGCCGGCTACACACGGGCTCAAAAATTCGGTTACACCGACAGTTGAACAATGAGCGCGGTGAGCGCTTCCGAAAGCATCGTTCACGAAAACCTCTGCAAGAGAAGCAAGCTCCTTGCTGAAATTCTCTTCATTCTTTGTTTCTTCTTTTCTGTATCTTGTGTTCTGAAGAAGAACCACATCGCCGTCCTTCATAGCGGCAACGGCAGCTTTAGCGTGTTCACCTACAACATTATCATCTGCCGCGAAAACAACTTCCTGTCCGAGATGCTCTGAAAGTCTCTTAGCAACAGGAGCAAGAGAAAGCTCGGGCTTAGGCTCACCCTTAGGTTTGCCCATGTGAGAGCAGAGGATAACCTTTGCGCCGTCTGAGATAAGCTTTTTGATTGTGGGAAGAGCGCCCTTGATACGAGTCTCGTCGGTAATCTTTCCGTCCTTAATCGGAACGTTAAAATCACAGCGAACAAGAACCTTCTTGCCCTTTACGGAAATGTCATCGATTGTTTTTTTGTTCATTTTGAAATTCCTCCAAAAACTATAATTTAACTCTCCGTTACCGGAGCTGATTTTATACAATGTAATATAGGGTAAATAATAATTTAATTGAAAACATTGTTAACCACTTAACATTGTAACCTACTTTGCTAAATTTATCAAGTGGTTTAAGGCGATTTTTTTAAGTTTTTACAATTAATTAATATTTTTATACGTGAAAGAGATTTTTTTCGGCAAAAAACAATAATTTTTCAAAAAAGCTCTTGATTTTTTGAAAAAATGTGGTATAATAAAATAGTTGTTTTTAATTTTTATTAAAGCATCTTAACACGGAGAGGTGGTCGAGATGGTTTAAGGCGCAGCATTGGAAATGCTGTGTACGTTAATAGCGTACCGTGGGTTCGAATCCCATCCTCTCCTCCAAAATTAAAAAAACCGCCTGTTTTAGGCGGTTTTTGTTTTGCTTACACAATTTTCACACGGCTATCGGACATTTCACGAAATTTATGTTCTTGCATACTATAAAAAAGAAATAATAAAATCTCGGCATTTAATAAAGCTTGATGATTGTTTGTATAAAGGGGAGGAAGTACACCGTGAACTCTTGTGAGCTGGTAACGCTTATTTCATCACTGTCATGTGCTATATCCGAAGCGTTTACGGAAGAAGAATTGGTTGTTATTGCCACGGTATTTACTCAGCTCGGCGATAGCCTTGCTACAATACTGGCTAACAATGAGTTTAACAGAAATATATGATGTTTTAGAAAAACATTATAAACAATAGCGGAAATGCAGCAATGTCCTGCTGAAAACAGGCTTTTTACAGTAAAAGCGGGTGGCCTCTGACCACCCGCTTTATGCTAATTAATCAATTATTTATTTTTCTGTTTCATCATAGCACGAACCTTGAGGGGGAGACCGAAGAGGTTGATGAAACCATCGGCATCCTTGTGACTGTACAATTCGTGGCTGTCGCCGAAACTTGCTATATCCTCATTATAGAGTGAGTACGGAGATTTAGCGCCGGCAGGAGTAGCACATCCTTTATAAAGCTTAAGACGAACTTCACCGGTGACGGTTTCTTCCATAGAGTCAACCATAGCGGAGAGAGCCTCACGCAGAGGAGTGAACCATTTTCCGTCATATACGAGTTCAGCAAATTTGATTGCGGCCTGACGCTTAAATGCCTGTGTGTCACGGTCAAGGCAGAGATACTCAAGCTCATTTAAAGCGGTGTAGAGGATTGTGCCGCCGGGAGTCTCATATACACCTCTTGACTTCATTCCGACAAGGCGGTCTTCAACTATGTCAGCAATACCTATGCCGTACTTTCCGCCAAGCTCATTCAGCTTTTCAAGCAGAGGACGCGGAGCCATCTTTTCGCCG
This sequence comes from uncultured Eubacteriales bacterium, assembly GCA_905201285.1. Classification (GTDB taxonomy): domain Bacteria; phylum Bacillota; class Clostridia; order Monoglobales; family Monoglobaceae; genus UMGS1820. Next base: position 3,293 of record CAJKNM010000046.1, read on the forward strand.
TCGAGCGAAACGGGAACGCCTTTCTCGAAACCGATTTTAACATAGTGAGCTTCATCGGGAGTCTTTTCCGGCGGAACAGTCAGCTTAAGCAATGAATCAAGCTGAGGCTCATTGGCGGGGTCTTCAAGGTCCATACCCTCGTGGCTGATATGCCAAATGTTGCGGTCTCTTGAATACAAATCCTTTTTGGTAACAGGAATTTCAATGCCGTGAGCTTCGGCGTAATCAACTGCATCCTCACGTGATTTAATATCCCAAATTCTCCACGGAGCAATTATTTTAAGATGAGGTGCGAGAGCCTTAACGGTAAGCTCGAATCTAACCTGGTCGTTGCCTTTGCCGGTTGCGCCGTGACAGATAGCGACTGCGCCTTCTTTTTCAGCTATCTCAACAAGTTTTTTGGCGATGATAGGACGTGCATGAGAGGTTCCGAGAAGATACTTGCCTTCATATACTGCGCCCGCTTTAAGAGTAGGAACAATATAATTTTCAACATAGTCATCGCGAAGGTCTGCAATATAGCACTTTGATGCGCCGCTTTTCTTTGCGCGTTCCTCAAGACCGTCAGTTTCTTTTCCCTGACCAACGTCTCCGCAAACCGCGATAACCTCATAGTCGTAGTTTTCAATCAACCACGGAATGATAATAGAGGTATCAAGTCCGCCCGAATAAGCCAATACAACTTTTTCTTTTGCCATTGTAAATTCCTCCAATTTGTGTTATAATACTTATAAATATGGTATATTATATCGTAATTACGCTTTTTTTGCAATAGTTGAAATCGGAAAAAAGTAACAAAATTTTATGGAAAGGAGTATTATTTTTATGATAATACTCGGTATAGACCCGGGATACGCTATAGTTGGCTATGGTGTTCTGGAATATAAAAACAACAAATTTAAAGTAATAGAATATGGGGCAATAACCACTGATGCATCGATGGATATGTTTGACAGGTTTAAGTCAATCTATGATGATATATGCGAGGTTATGGAACGGACGAAACCTGATTTTATGGCGATTGAGGAGCTTTTTTTTAATACCAATCAAAAAACGGCTATAACGGTTGCGGAAGCACGCGGAGTTATTTTGCTTGCGGCGATGAACCGCGGAATTCAGATATTTGAGTATACGCCGCTTCAGGTGAAGCAGGCGGTTGCCGGTTACGGAAGGGCCGAAAAAAAGCAGGTTCAACAGATGGTTAAACTTCTTCTCGGATTAAAAGAGGTTCCGAGGCCCGATGACACCGCCGACGCGGTGGCGATAGCCATATGTCATGGACACTCGTATAATCCGAGACGGATTCCGATTAGATAGGGGGTTACATAATGAAGAGAGTTTTAATTACCGGTGCTTCACGCGGGATAGGAGCGGCTTGCGCACGGCTTTTCGCAAAAAGCGGCTATGATGTGATAATTAATTATAATAATTCAAAGGAGGAAGCATTAAGGCTTGCAAGAGAAATCGGGGCGGAAACGATTCGTGCGGATGTCTCAAGCTCGGCTCAGGTCGATGATATGTTTAAAGCGGCGGGTGAAGTTAATATTCTTGTAAATAATGCGGGAATCAGCGGCTTTTATATGCTTGACGCTATGTCGGATGATGAATGGAATAAGATGATAGGAGTAAACCTAAACGGTGTGTTCTACTGTACACGGGCGGTGCTTCCGCAGATGCTCCGCCGGAAAAGCGGGGCGATAGTGAACGTTTCGTCTATGTGGGGAATATGCGGGTCATCGTGCGAGGCGGCATATTCCGCTTCAAAGGCGGGTGTAATCGGACTTACGAAGGCACTTGCGAAAGAAGTGGGGCCATCGGGAATACGGGTCAACTGCGTTGCACCCGGGGTGATTGATACGGATATGAATAAAAAGCTGGGCGGGGATGCAATAAAAGAACTTTGTGAAGAAACGCCTCTCGGGAGATTGGGAAGCCCGGAAGAGGTTGCGAGGGCAATTCTTTTTCTTGCTGATGATGATGGATTTATAACGGGTCAGGTATTAAGTCCGAATGGTGGCCTTGTTATATAAAGCAAGCAAATTTAATTCACTTGCTTTTCTGTGCGTTTATAACCTTAGCCTTATGAAGCGCTGTCATAATTGCAGGAATCAAAATCAGCTGAAGAATAATTCCCGGAAAGGCATCGGTAAATGCACCCGCAATGAATGCGGTAAATGTAAAGTTGTTTCCCTTTACAAATATAAAGAAGTACATAACAATTCCCCAAATTGCACGACCTATAACCATAGCGGAAACTAATGATATGTAAAGTGAAACAACTTTACCATTGTTTGTTCTTCGATATAAAAGACCTATGACCGAGCCGTATACGGCAAGCTCAACAGACATAGCTGCGGCAGACGGGAACAGAATCGGCATTCCGAATAATACCGAACGCAGAAGCGGTGTTATTATTCCGCAAATCAAACCGTATTGCCAGCCGCAGATAAGACCGCACAGCATTACCGGCAGGTGCATGGGAAGAAGCATTTTTCCTATAATTTTAAGCTGACCGGTAAGAAACGGAAGGGTTATGCCTATTGCTATAAATAATGCAGATAAGACTAAGCTTTTAACAGGCGTTTTCATAATTAGACTCCTTTTTGTCAATGATAAATTTATTTGTGTAATATGTACTCTTAATTGTCATAAGCAATTACAATTATATAGGCAAATATATACTCTGTCAAGCCAAAAAATTGAAAATCGTATAGTGTTAAAACTTTTTGATGTGAGAATAAATAGGGATTTGACAGGAGTCTATAACTGTGTTATAATGCTGTATATTAAATTGGATAGTATATCCTTAGGGAATGGAGGTAGCATGATGATTATAAAGGAATCGGCTGAGAATTATCTTGAAGCAATTCTTATGATTAAACAAAAAAAGGGCTATGTCAGAAGCATTGACATTGCTAATCTTTTGAATTTTACTAAGCCGAGCGTTTCAGTGGCGATGAAGTCCTTCCGTGAGGAAAAGTATATTACCGTTGACGGCGATGGAAATATTAACCTTACTGATAAGGGAATGGAGATTGCAGCAAAGGTTTATGAACGTCACGAGATAATTGCTATGGCGCTTATGGCTCTTGGCGTTGAAGAAAATATTGCGTATGAAGATAGTTGTAAGATTGAACATGATATAAGTGATCAGACATTTTTGAAGATTAAGCAACACCTAAAGAAGCACAATATTTTAAAATAAAAGGCTGTGATTAGCCAACACTGGATAAGGAAGTATTGGCTTTGAGGCCGTATTTTAAGTTTATACTTTGCCAAGAAACCGCTGTATACGTCAGTATTACGGCGGTTTCTTTTCTTGTCTGAATTCTTAAACTTAGATTTTTGGAATTTACGTAAACAATTCTCCTCTTTTTAGCTTTTTGATAAAAATAAGGTCTTATGCTGATGAACTTCCGCATATAATTTAGTAAAAAAGCGAAAGGAGAATCAAAACATAGATGAAAATTTGGGTGCTGAACAAAAAGAGCGGAATATTAATTCTGACATTGATTGTGATGGTTGCGGCAGCTTTGCTCGTTGGCAAAAACTCATCTGTTGCAGTCAGCGGAAAGCAGCGCGAGCTTCCCATTTACTGTGTAGATAAAGGAGACGAGAAGGTACTTTCGATAAGCTTTGATGCAGCATGGGGAAATGAGGACACACCACAGCTTATAGAGATTTTAGCAAAATACGATGTAAAAGCCACGTTTTTTGTTGTTGGAGATTGGGTCGATAAATATCCGGAATCGGTAAAACAGCTTTCGGATGCAGGGCATGAGGTAATGAACCATTCTAATAAGCATCCGCATATGCCGGAGCTTTCTCACGAGAAGATGATGGCCGAAATAAATGATTGCAGCAATAAGATTGAAGCAATCACGGGTGTGAAGCCCATCCTTTTCAGAGCGCCTTATGGGGACTATAATGACGAAACGATAAGAACAATCAGAGAATGCGGCTGTTATCCGATTCAATGGGATGTTGACAGTATCGACTGGAAAGACTTAGAGGCGGATCAGATAACGAAACGGGTTATGGATAAGGTAAAGCCCGGAAGTATAGTACTTTTTCATAATGCGGCTAAGCATACACCCGAGGCGCTTCCCGGGATTCTAGAAAAGCTGAAGGCGGAGGGATATAGCATAGTCCCGATTTCACAGCTTATTTATGCTGATAATTATACGATAGATAATGCAGGTATGCAGCATAAAAATAACTGAATCTGAAAAACTATGTCAAACAAACCCTGTTCAAGGGACTTTATGAAATTCTTTATAAAAATTGCAAGAGTATCAAGCGCCCTGCGCCGGAATTGTCCGGGCAGGGCGTTCACTATAAAAAACTTTATTTTTAAGAACAACTGTGATATAATAATTAAAAAATCTGTAATATAGGGGATGTAATAAATATGAAAATTTTGGTTACCGGCGGTGCAGGGTTTATAGGCACAAACTTTATCGGATATGTCATCAAGAATCATCCTGATGATGAAATTATCTGTATGGACAAGCTAACCTATGCCGGAAGGCGGGAGAATCTCGTTTCGTTTGAAAATATACCTAATTTTAAATTTATTCAGGCCGACATATGCGATTCATCGAAAGTCGATAAAATCTTTTATGAGTATTCACCCGATTGTGTTGTCAACTTTGCCGCTGAAAGTCATGTTGACCGTTCGCTTAAAAACCCCACTGTTTTTTTAGAAACAAATGTTATAGGAACTCAAATCTTGCTTGATGCGGTGAATAGGTATAACATCCCGAGGTTCCACCAGGTTTCGACAGACGAGGTATACGGCGATCTGCCGCTTAACCGCCCCGACCTAAAATTCACTGAAAAGTCATCCCTAAAACCGTCAAGTCCGTATTCAGCTTCAAAGGCATCGGCAGATTTGCTTGCTCTGGCATATTACAGAAGCTTCGGCACGCCTGTGACAATCTCGCGTTGTTCAAATAACTATGGCGCTTTTCAGCATACAGAAAAGCTTATTCCGCATATGATTTCGCTCGTCCTATGCGATAAACCCCTTCCCGTTTACGGCGATGGCCTGAATGTTCGTGACTGGATTCATACAAGCGACCATTGCCGTGCGATTGATATAATTATAAGAAAGGGAAGAGTGGGCGAGGTATACAATGTCGGCGGCGGAAACGACCTTTCAAATATATATATTGTGCGCGAGATTTTAAAACGTCTTAATAAACCTGAGTCACTTATAAAATACGTTAAAGACCGGCCCGGGCACGACAGGCGCTATGCAATCGATTTTAAGAAAATCCGGGATGAACTCGGGTGGCTGCCGAGAGTTAATTTCTCTGACGGTTTGTGCCGGACAATAGACTGGTATAAGAAAAATCTACCTTATTAAACAAAATAAGCCCTATATTGAACAAAACAAGCCCCATTTTATTCTGATAAAATATACATTTTCACAAATATTAAAAAATTAATATGAAAGTATTGACAAAAACGATTAGTTGTGTTAAACTAACTCACGAAAGGTTAGCGAGAGCTAACCATATAATTTGCATTATGGTTAGGTGCACCTAACCGGAACGGAGGTTAAAATGATGCCGCTGAGTTTAGCAAGTGTAGGAGAAACAAACATCATTAAGAGAATAGGCGGAAAACCTGAGGTTAAGAAGCATCTCGAAAATCTTGGTTTTGTAGTTGGGGGAAATGTGCAGGTTGTAAGTACTCTCGGGGGAAACGTAATCGTGAATGTCAAAGAGGCGAGAGTTGCAATCAGCGAGGAAATGGCTCAGAAAATTATGATTTAATATAAGGAGGAATAACGATGAACACATTAAAAGAGGCAAAAATCGGCGATACCGTTACGGTTGTTAAGCTGCATGGTGAGGGTGCGGTTAAACGCAGGCTTATGGATATGGGCATAACAAAGGGAACACAGGTACATATCCGAAAAGTTGCTCCGCTCGGCGACCCGGTTGAGGTTACGGTTCGCGGCTATGAACTTTCGCTTAGAAAAGCGGATGCCGAAATGATTGAAGTACAATAATTTAGTGAAGTACAGTAATTTAGTAAAAAATAATCAATCAGAAAGAGAGGAAAAGTTATATGAATATCAGAATTGCCCTTGCAGGTAATCCTAACTGCGGTAAGACCACACTGTTCAACGCTTTGACAGGTTCAAACCAGTTTGTAGGTAACTGGCCGGGCGTAACGGTTGAGAAAAAGGAAGGTAAGCTTAAAAAGCATGACGGAGTTATAGTGACTGACCTTCCGGGTATTTACTCGTTGTCACCGTATACTTTAGAGGAGGTTGTTGCAAGAAATTATCTTATTGACGAGCGCCCTGACGCAATACTCAATATCATAGACGGTACCAACCTTGAAAGAAACCTTTATCTTACTACACAGCTCACCGAGCTTGGCATTCCGGTTGTTATAGCAATAAATATGATGGATGTTGTCAGAAAGAACGGCGATAAGATTAACATTGCCGAGCTTTCGCGGGAGCTGGGATGTAAGGTTGTTGAAATTTCGGCTCTTAAAGGCGACGGAGTAATGACGGCAGCGGAAGAGGCAATTAAGGCGGCTGAGCACGGAAAAACGATTCCGATGCACACATTCAGCGGAGTTGTCGAGCACGCAATCGCACACATTGAAGAAGCTGTTCTTCATCAGATGCCCGAGGATGAGCAGAGATGGTATGCCATCAAGATATTTGAACGCGATGCAAAGGTTCTCGAAAGACTCAATATCAAGCCTGAGGTTTTAAAGCATATTGAATCAGATATTCAGGCGGCAGAGGAAGAGCTTGATGATGATGCCGAAAGTATCATAACGAATGAGAGATATGTTTATATAGCACAGCTCATAAAAGGCTGTTATAAGAAGAAAAATGCCGGAAAGCTTTCGACCTCGGATAAGATTGACCGTGTTGTTACAAACCGTTGGCTCGGACTTCCGATTTTCGCTGTTGTTATGTTCTTGGTTTACTATATTGCGATGGTAGGTGTCGGTTCGGCCGCTACTGATTGGGCAAACGACGGATTATTCGGCGATGGCTGGCATCTCTTCGGTATAGGTTCTTCGGCTTATGAAGAAGTTTCTGACGAGTATACCGATGCAGCGAATATTGTAAACGGCTATATTGAATATGCGTCTGAAGAAGGCGTTGACACAGAAGATGTTGAAGCGGCACTTGATACCGAATCAGAAGATTTTGATGCAGACGCGGCAAAAGAGGCTTTGAACAAGTTTGCTCAAGACGCGAAGGACATTAAAGAGGCTACCTATACGGTGGTGGATGAAGAAACAATGGCCGACGAAGAAGAAACGGCCAGCTATGATGACCTCTTAAGCGCAATCGATGTTTATGACAAGTATGACTGTGAAGAACCCGACCCCGCTGATTATGGTATTTGGGTTCCCGGTATTCCGGTTCTTATCGGCGATGCTCTTGAAAAGGCAAACTGTGCTGAATGGCTTTCCGGTCTTATCCTCGACGGTATCGTTGCCGGTGTCGGTGCGGTTCTTGGCTTTGTTCCTCAGATGCTTGTTCTGTTCCTCCTTCTTGCCTTCCTTGAGGCTTGCGGATATATGTCAAGAATAGCATTCGTCCTCGACAGAGTATTCAGAAAGTTCGGGCTTTCAGGTAAGTCATTTATTCCTATGCTTATCGGTACAGGCTGTGGCGTTCCCGGAGTTATGGCTTCAAGAACGATTGAGAATGACCGTGACAGAAAGATGACAATTATGACAACAACCTTTATCCCCTGCGGTGCTAAGGTTCCGTTTATTGCGATGATTGCCGGAGCTATATTCGGCGGCTCGGCTTGGATTGCTACTTCGGCTTACTTTGTTGGTATGGCGGCAATCATCATCTCGGGTATTATGCTTAAAAAGACAAAGATGTTCGCCGGTGATCCCGCTCCGTTTGTTATGGAACTTCCCGCATATCATATGCCTACACTCTTAAATGTTCTCAGAAGTATGTGGGAGCGCGGCTGGTCATTCATCAAAAAGGCCGGAACAATCATCTTGCTTTCGACCATCGTTGTTTGGTTCACAACATACTTTGGCTTTGTTGACGGAGAGCTTGGTATGCTCACAGAGGATCAGCTCGATATGAGTATCCTGGCGCGTATCGGTAATGTAATCGCTCCTATATTTGCTCCGCTCGGCTGGGGCAACTGGCAGGCGGCTGTCGCTTCAATCACGGGTCTTGTTGCGAAAGAGAACATCGTTGGTACAATGGGTATTCTTTACGGCGGAGGCGGTACGGTTTATGCAAACCTCGCTCAGGCGTTCACACCTGTTACCGGATATTCGTTCCTCGTATTCAACCTTCTTTGTGCACCGTGCTTTGCGGCAATCGGCGCAATCAAGCGTGAGATGAACAACGCAAAGTGGACATGGTTCGCTATCGGTTATCAGTGCATATTCGCTTATGTTATCGCTTTGATTGTTAATCAGATTGGCGGAATCTTTGAGGGTAACGCAAACGTATTCGGCATTATTGCTGCTATTGCACTCATCGTTGGTATCGTATATATGCTATTTAAGCCGTATAAGGAAGCAAATACACTTAAAACAAATGTAAAAGTAAACGCTTAAACTAATTTGAAAAAACTGTTAGGAGGATTGACGTATGACTTGGTTTATGAATAATTTGGGAACAATTATAACATTTCTTATCCTTGCGGCGGTTGTTGTACTTATAATTCGCCGTATGAAAAAAGACAAAGCTGAGGGGAAGTCCTCCTGCGGAGCCGGGTGCAAGTGCTGCTCGCTTCATGGAAAATGCGGCGGATGCGGAGGTAAACAATAATGATGACAGAAGGCTTACAATCGTATCTGTTCGGAATTTTAGCTGCGGCACTCTGCATAGGCGTTATTGCTCTCACTTCATATATAAAAAAGAAGTGCAGGGACGCAATGAATAAGAAAAAATAATTAAACAGTCCGCCCAGCAGAAAATTGCTGTGCGGACAAAATACTATCCCCGTCATAGGTCCGCAAGGGCGGGTATGTACATAAAATTCTGTTGCGGACAGAAAGAGGTTTATTATGAAACTTTTAGATTTTGTTAAAAACGAGAAATTTTTATACTTTGTAGGCGG
>CAJKNM010000047.1 GCA_905201285.1 uncultured Eubacteriales bacterium
CGGCGGCAGCCTCTCACACTCTCGAAAAAGTTGTTTTCAGCAAGATATTGCTTTGAATTAATTGCCCAAAGCCCATATTTCGCTTTCCAAGCCGCAGCGTCAATGTCGCAATATCTTGCTGAAAATGGCGTAAAAAAGCGAAAAATTTTATTTCCTTTCCGCCGCGGCAGGCATGGCGGAATCAGGGGGCGGCGATAAAATCAAAATGAAATTTTTCGCGAAATAGGGTTTGTCGACACGCTCAGAGGTTGCCTCTTTTATTCCTCATCATATGACATTTTAACCGCAGTATACCCGTGATGTACGGCGGGCAAAAACTTCTCGGTTATATCCGCGGTTCTCATTCTCAAGCTCGATGTATTAATACACGGATGGCAGCCGATAAATTCGCTGTCTAAAACATCCTGGTCTATGTACAGCTTCACATTGTTTTCTTTGTCATTCATCAGCCCCAAAATGCTGACTGAACCCGGTGTTACGTCAAGAAACTCTTCCATTTCTTCGGAAGGGCCGAATGAAAGCCTTGAGCTTCCGGCAAGCTTTGAAAAGATTCTCGTTCTGTACGGCTTATCCGCCGGCATCATCAAAAGATAAAACTTCGTTTTTTGGCGGTTACACAAAAAAAGATTTTTGCATATAACGACACCGAGTTTTTCGTCAATATCGTGGCACGCCTCCATTTTTCCCGCCGGGGTGTGGTCTATGCGACAGTATTCTATCCCCAATTCATCCAACAAGTCATACACTCTTATTTCTTTATCGAGCCGACCGCTTTCATCAGTCGGTCTGCCGTTATACAATTCTGTTACCATAATAATCTCCATTCCGCCGCCCTGTGTCGGCACAAGCTGATAAAAGGGCGAGCCAACCGGCCCGCCCACTTTCTATTTTGAATTAACCACCAAGATATGCCTTCTTTATTTCGTCACTCTGAGCAAGTTCTAAGCCGGTACCCGAAAGCTTAATTCTTCCGGATTCCAAAACATACGCACGGTCCGCAACCTCAAGAGCCATCTCTGCGTTCTGTTCAACCAATAAGATGGTTGTTCCCGCCTTATGAAGCTCTTTAATAATATCAAATATCTGCTGAACCAAAATAGGAGCAAGGCCCATCGACGGCTCATCCAGCATCAAAAGTTTAGGACGGCTCATAAGCGCACGGCCCATAGCAAGCATCTGCTGCTCTCCGCCGGAAAGCGTTCCCGCAATCTGATTCTTTCTGTGCTTTAATCTGGGAAAGCGCTCATATACGTCGGCAATACCTTCTTTTGTATAGGAACCGTTTGTATATGCACCCATTTCAAGATTCTCCTGTACGGTCATCTGGAGGAACACATGACGTCCCTCAGGGACGTGTGCTATTCCTTCGGACACAAGCTTATGCGCCGGGGTTTGAGAAATATCCCGATCCATAAAGCTTATACTTCCTGTCTTTGAACGAAGTAACCCCGAAATAGTTCTCAATGTCGTTGTTTTCCCGGCACCGTTTGCGCCGATAAGCGCAACAATTTCGCCCTGTTTAACATCAAGCGAGACATCCTTCAGGGTGTGTATCTGTCCGTAATAAACGTTTATATTATCAACTTTTAACATATCACCCATTATTTTGCCTCCTTCTTCTTTCCGAGGTATGCTTCGATTACCTTCGGGTTGGATTTAATCTCATCCGGAGTACCCTTAGCGATGACCTTGCCGTGGTCTAACACGCATATGCCTTCACAGATATTCATAACAAGATTCATATCGTGTTCGATAAGCATAACAGCAATATTAAAGTTATCTCTGATACGCCTGATATTTTCCATAAGCTCAGCGGTTTCTGACGGGTTCATACCAGCGGCAGGTTCGTCAAGCAATATGATTCCCGGATGCGTTGCAAGAGCTCTCGCTATTTCAAGCCGTCGCTGAGCACCATACGGAAGTGACCCTGCCTGTTGATTTGCCATATCCCCCATCTTAAAGAATTCAAGAAGCTCCATAGCCTCATCTCTCGACTTCTTCTCAGACGCTCTGTATCCAAACAATCGGGTTATAGAAGATATAAGCGGCTGCTTGATAGAGTTATGGAGTCCAACCTTTACATTATCCAAAACCGACATATTCGAAAACAGCCTTATATTCTGAAATGTTCTGGCAACACCCATTCTGTTTACCTGTTCGGTATTCTTTCTCGCCGTTGATTTACCGTCAAGCATTATTGTTCCTCTTGTTGGCTGATAAACATTTGTAAGAAGGTTAAACACTGTTGTTTTACCGGCTCCGTTAGGACCGATAAGCCCCGCAATCTCCGTTCTTCCCACAGCTAATGTCAACTCGTCAACAGCCGTAAGGCCGCCGAAATCAATTCCGAGATGATGCGTCTCAAGAATAGGGGTTTTATCAACATCGCGTTCGGGAACAATCGACTTGCTCGGAACAGGCACCATTTTATCCTTAGCCATTTGCAACATCCCCCTCTCCGTCAGTCTTATTATTTTTCTTAAAAATGCCACCTATTTTATTTGCAAATACTTTTGCTCTCGGACTGTTCGTAGCAAGCATTACCAAAATAAGCACAATCGCATAAATCAACATACGATAATCTGAGAACTGTCTGAGCATCTCAGGAAGCATATATAAGAGCGTTGTAGCAATAATTGTACCCGGGATATTACCCATTCCGCCGAGAACGACAAATACAAGTATTAAAATCGATGTGTTAAAATCGAATTTCTTAGCCGCGATTGTGGAGAAATTCAAACCGTAAAGCGCACCCGCCATACCGGCGATAACCGCAGATATTATAAACGCCGTCAGCTTATATTTGGTGATATTGATTCCGACAGACTCAGCCGCAATTCTATTATCGCGGATCGCGGTAACCGCACGGCCCGTCTTACTGTTTACCAAATTAAGCACCACGAAAAGTGCAAATAGTATCAGAAGAACCCCCGCAAAAAACGTGGCTATCTTACTGACGCCGACCGCACCCTGAGGTCCGTTCAATATAATCTTCCCGTCGGAAAGATTGAGTGCCTCTGCGCTCTTCATACTAAAGTGAAGACCTGAACCATCAACGCCTATATACAAACAGTTTATAATATTCTTTATAATCTCACCAAAAGCAAGTGTAACGATAGCCAGATAGTCACCCTTAAGACGAATAACAGGAATACCGATTATCAGTCCGAGTATTCCGGCCATTATTCCGCCTATTATGATAGCCGCAAGAAGCTTAACCGGCGCGGGAAGGCCGCTCTGCATACAGGCAACGGTAATAACGCCGCTGAATGCACCAACGCTCATAAATCCGGCATGCCCAAGACTCAGCTCTCCGAGAAAACCGACCGTCAGATTAAGCGAAATCGCCATAACGATGTAGGCACAAATCGGAATGAGCAGGCCGCTTATCTTGTTGCTTATCATATTCATTTTAAGCATAGGATATAAAACCGCAAAAGCAACGATAATCATTCCGTAACATTTAATGTTTGTCAGTGTGAACTTGCTTAATTTTTTTGTTTTGTTCATAATCAACACCTCACACCTTCTCTGTAATTTTCTTGCCGAGCAAGCCGGTAGGCTTAACCAGCAATACAACAATCAATACAGCAAAAACGATTGCGTCGGACAATGCAGTAGAAATATAAGACTTACTGAAAATCTCGATTATACCGAGCAAAACACCGCCTATCATAGCCCCCGGAATCGAGCCGATTCCGCCAAATACTGCCGCAGTAAAAGCCTTGATACCCGGCATAGAACCGGTTGTCGGCTGAAGTGTCGGATAAGCCGAGCAAAGCAGAACACCGGCGATTGCCGCAAGCGCACTTCCTATCGCAAAGGTAAGCGAGATAGTAACGTTTACGTTAATCCCCATAAGTTCAGCCGCGTCCTTATCCTCTGATACGGCACGCATTGCCTTACCCATCTTACTCTTCTTTGTGAAGAGCGAGAGTCCAATCATAATGATTATACAAGCTATTACGGTCACGATTGACTCAGCGGTAATAATCAGCTTTCCGTCAAAGAGCGAAATCGAACCGAAAGTAACAAGCGACTTAAATGCCTTTGGGTTACTTCCCCAAATAAGCAGAGCAACATTCTGCAGGAGATAGCTGACGCCTATTGCAGTAATAAGTACCGCCAGCGAACCCGAGCGTCTGAGCGGTCTGTAGGCGAACGCCTCTATTGCCACACCCAGGACAGTACAAACGACCATAGCAAGCAAAACCGAAAGCACGGGCGAAAATCCCAGGTAAGATGATGCACAGTAAGAGATATAGGCGCCGACCATAATTACATCACCATGCGCAAAGTTCAGCATTTTTGCAATGCCGTAAACCATTGTGTAGCCCAATGCGATAATGGCATAAACACTTCCGAGACTTATACCGTTTATCAAATTTGAAATAAAAGTCATATTCACACCTTCTTTTACAATTTCTGAGTTGCGCCGTTCGTACAGACAAAAGTCATTTTACAATTTTCATTTGGCCCGTCTCTATTCTTTAAACAAATAAATGCGTTTTCCGAACGCTTCGCCGGGAAACGCATTTATTTGTCTAAACGCCGGCGCAATATAACTAATCCATAAAACGGTTAAAGAAGGCACCTTAGGAAAAAGCGCCTTCTTTAACTTCAAAAACGAAATTACATACCTACATATGCGCCGTTTTTAATTTTCATACCCTTAGGCTCCTTAGAAACCTCACCGTCTTTCGACCAGGTCATACCTGTACCGGTGATACCGTCAATCTTAAATTCTGCGCTCGTAAATGTATCAACAAGCTTCTTGCCGATTTCTTCAGATGTCATGTCGCCTGTGATACCTGCCTTCTTGCAAGCCTCATAGATTGCATTTACAACGTCATAGCCGTCAGCAGCAAACTGGTTCGGGGTTTCTTTATATTTGTCATTGTACTTCTTAACAAAGCTCTTGGTTGCTTCGTCCTGAGCGTCAGCTGTAAACGGCGTAAGAAGCATTACACCCTCAGCCAAAGACTTGTCAAAGCCTTCGAGTGTGAGGATACCGTCCATACCGTCAACGCCGAAGAACTTAGGCTCATACTGCATCTTCTTAGCCTGAGTAAGGATAAGTGAAGCAGGTGTATAGTAAATCGGCAGGTATACAAGGTCAGCGCCCGTAGCCTTAATTTCGTTGAGCTGTGAGGTAAAGTCGTTTGCCGAGTCATCGGTAAATGTCTTTACACAAACAACGTTAAGACCCTGATTTTGAGCCTCTGAAACAAACTTCTGATAAACACCTGTCGAATATACATCAGAGTTGTTATAGATGACAGCAATTTTCTCGCCTAAATTCTGTTCCTTGATGTATTTAGCCGAAGCAACACCCTGGTTAGGATCCGAGAAGCACATCTGGAACATAAAGTCCTTATCCTTAACAACATCAGGCGCTGATGCCGAAGGTGTCAGTGCAAACATACCGTCGCTGTTTGATTCGGCTGAAACCGCGATACACGGCTGTGTTGTAACGGTTCCCATAGATACCTGCATACCCCAGTCCTTGAGGTTGTTATAAGCGTTTACCGCCTTCTCGGCATCATTTTCATCATCCTCAAACTTAAGCTCGAACTTAAGATCGCCCTTTGAGTTAATTTCATCAAGAGCAATTTCAGCGCCGTTTTTAACAGCCTGTCCATATATTGCGGCCGCGCCTGTCAAAGGACCGATACCGCCGATTTTAATAACCTTTTTGTCTCCGCTTGCCGAACCGCTTGTGCTTGTGCTTGAACCCGCACCACAACCCGCAAGGCATGTAGCCGCCATAACAGCCGTTAAAGCTAAGCTTGCAATTTTGGTGAACTTTTTCATTGTTCATTACCTCTTTCTGATAAGATATTTATTTTTAGCCCTAAGGCAAAAATACTAAATTAATGTCAGCGGAAATATAGACGCACCGCAGAGCATAAAGACTATGCAGCACATATGGTAAAAATAAAAACTAAAAACTATCCCCGTAAAAATTACTCCCTAATAAATAATTTTTTAAATTTTACCACATTTTTCGGCATATGTCAAGAAAATCATTTTATAAAATGTAACAATATTTAATGACAAAATTCCCGCTAAACTTTACAATCTGTTAACGCATTATTAATATTGCGTCCGCAGCATCGGCCGAGGAATCAGCTAATCGGTTTTTTTGCCAAATCATATCCGATTTTCCAGACATCGCCCGCCCCCATAGTGATGAGCATATCTCCCTCACCCACATTTTGTTCTAAGTATCTTTCCGCCGCCTTCATATCATTCATATACACAGCACCCGGAATTTTTATCGCCAAATCACAGGAGTGAATGGTTCCGTCATACTTTTCTCTTGCCGGATATATATCGCATATCAGCACCCTGTCGGCGAGAGAAAGAACCTCGGCGAATTTATCAAGAAGCGATTTGGTACGGCTGTATGTGTGCGGCTGAAAAACAACCCAAAGCTTGTTGACCTTCATTGCCCTTGCACCCGTCAGGGTCGCACGGATTTCGGTCGGATGATGGGCATAGTCGTCAATAATCTCACAGCCGTTAACATCGCCGATGTGTTCAAACCTGCGCTTTGTTCCGGTAAACCCGTGAAGTCCATCTCTGACAGCACTCATATCTATACCCAAAAAGTCAGCCGCCGCACAAACCCCGAGAGCGTTTAACACATTATGGCTTCCCGGAACATTAAGCTTAATTTCAACCAGCTTTTCACCGTGTTTATAGACAGAAAATTCGGCGCAATCTCTGTCATCATATTCAATATTCCTTGCTAAATAATCTGCATTTTCATCATTTATTGCATATTTTAACACTTTTTTATCTACATTTTGCACAACTTGAGGAGCATATTTATCGTCAGAACAAACAATAATGCACCCAAATGGTGATGTAAGGCTTGCAAATTTTCTAAAAGATGATATAATATGGTTAATGCCACTAAAATAATCAAGGTGGTCTTCCTCAACATTTGTTATTATAGACAAAAACGGCTTAAAATGTAAAAAGCTTTCAACGTACTCACAGGCTTCAAACGGGAGGTAATCTCTCTTGCCTATACGATAGTTGCCGCCGATTTGAGGAAGCTCGCCGCCGACTAAAATTGTGGGGTCTTTATCCGCCGCAAGAAGCACAAGCGACAGCATTGACGTTGCTGTTGTCTTGCCGTGAGTTCCCGCTACTGCGATAGGATATTTATAAAGCTCCATCAAAGCGCCGAGAAGCTCTGCCCTCTCAATCGTGGGTATGCCGAGCGAACGCGCCGCTGTCAGTTCAGGATTATTTTGTGCGATTGCTGCCGTGTAACAAACCAAATCGGGGTTTTTAATATTCTCGGCGCGCTGACCGATATTTATTTCTGCACCCATTGCCTCAAGCTCGTCTGTCAGTTCAGAACGCTTTGCGTCCGAACCCGATACCTTATAGCCAAAATTCATCAGCATTCCGGCAAGACCGCTCATACTTATGCCGCCAATGCCTATCATATGAACTTTGGCTCCGTGCGGAAGGTCCGACATTTTAAAATTACTCATTATAATTGCCTTCTTTCCAAAAAATTTATTTATATTTAGAGAATAATTAAAAATAATATATTATACTTATCTACATAAGTGGCCGCATATAGCGGCAAGGAGGATTTGAAATGTTAATAACTGACATCAGAGTACGTAAAATCAATTCAGAGGGTCGTATGAAGGCGGTTGTATCCGTAACCTTTGATAATGCCTTTGTTGTTCATGACATCAAGGTTATCGAGGGTCAGGATAAGCTCTTCATCGCAATGCCGAGCAGAAAGACTCCGGACGGAGAATTCAAGGACATTGCTCACCCGATAAACGCTGAAACACGCGAGCTTCTCCACAGTCAGATACTCGAAAAGTATCAGGAGGCATTAAATGCACCGGAGGAAGCTATCGAGGCTTAACGTGCAGAAATTAAATTTCAAAGCTGTTAAAGAGGGATCGCCGTAAGTCACCGACAAACAAGAAAGCATTGGTTTTGAAGCCGTTATTAATGCTGCCTTGTTCGGTGACGGCTTAGGCGGCGATTCCTTATTTTATTGCGGAATAACTTTTTTATTTACGGTTTTTCTTATTATCTCTATTACGTTCACATTGCCCATACTTCCGGCAATGGTCATTCTGGTGAGATTTTCGACTCCCTCTGACGGAAGATTTACATCATAGTCGTTCTCTGTTGTTTTGTCATCAACCAAAAGCTGAACCGTGTATCCCGAATTTCTCGCCTCTTGCTTTACGTTTTCGTCATAATCTCCGTAAGGATATGCAATCATATCACATTTATGACCGAGATTCTTTTCTATCTCATACTTTGATTTTCTGAGCTGTCTTATCTGTTCTCCGGCATCTACCGTTGTCATTCCTATATGCCCCGCCGTGTGCGACTGAATTTCGATAAGTCCGCTCGCCTCCATCTCTCTTGCCTGATCCCACGTAAAGTGTGAATAGTGAACCCGGCCGCCGCTTGACTGCTCACCAACCGTGTCGGTAACAACAAAGATTGTCGCCGGTATTTCAAGCTGTTTAAGTATTGGATACGCTATTTCATAGTTGCTTGAATACCCGTCGTCAAAGGTAACCACAATCGGGTTTTCGGGGATGGTCACGCTTCCGTCATCACAGTTGACATATTCGATATACTTTCTAAGGCTTATCGGATTATAGTGAACCTTAATCGCCGTCATATGCAAGCGGAAATCATCTGGCGAAATATGCGAAATCGACTGTTCTGTCGTAAACGTATCATTGGTAATGTGGTGATACAGAAGAATGGGAACCTTTACATTCTTCTTTTCCTCACGCCATTTTTCAAGTTCCTCATTTTTTTCCTGCTGCTCGGGATCGTCCTTGATTCCGTCGGCGTGCTTTATCCAGTCGGGCGCGGTTGACGCGGCCGGTACCGCCGATACCGCTCCTCCGCCCGTAACAAGCACAAAGGCAAGCAGCGCCGCAAAAATCTTAGTAAGCCTTCTTTTCAAAATCGCTGAATATCTTTCCTGCATTATCAACAAACTCCTCATTATTTTTTGTCCTTATAAGCCAGCTTATTATATTCTCGGTAACATCGGCCGCATTCCTGTCCGCAAAGGCCCTACGGATTCTCCACATCGTCTCAAGCTCTTGTCTGTTGAGCAGAAGCTCTTCCTTTCTCGTTCCCGACTTAGCAATATCAATCGCCGGAAAGATTCTCTTTTCTTGAAGTCTTCGGTCAAGGTGAATTTCCATATTGCCGGTACCCTTAAATTCCTCAAATATTACATCGTCCATACGGCTTCCCGTTTCGATAAGCGCAGTAGCCAAAATTGTCAGGCTTCCGCCCTCCTCTATATTTCTCGCCGCCCCGAAGAATCTCTTTGGGCGATACAGTGCGCCCGGGTCAAGTCCGCCGGACAGCGTTCTTCCCGTCGGGGAAATAACAAGGTTGTACGCACGCGAAAGACGCGTCAGGCTGTCCAGAAGAATAACCACATCTTTCTTATGTTCAACCAAGCGTTTCGCCCTCTCAAGCACAATTTCGGCGACCTTAGCGTGATTCTGAGGTTCTTCATCGAATGTTGAATATATAACATCGCCCTTTATGCTTCTCTGCATATCGGTAACCTCTTCCGGGCGTTCGTCTATCAGAAGAACAATCAGCTGAACATCGGGGTTGTTCTTCGTGATGCTGTTTGCAAGGCTTTTAAGAAGGGTGGTCTTTCCCGCTTTCGGCGGTGCGACAATCATACCTCTCTGACCCTTGCCGACAGGCGCAACCAAGTCAATAAGACGCATAGCATAATCCATTCCTCCGACTTCAAGCCGAAGCCGCTCTTTAGGATAAATCGGCGTTAAATCGTCAAACGACTTTCTGTGTATAGCGACCTCAATCGGGTCGCCGTTTACCTTTTGAACATACAGAAGCGCCTGATAACGCTCACCCTCGTGCTGCATACGGCTGTTTCCTATAATAAAGTCGCCGGTCTTTAGGTTAAATCTTCTGATAAGATTCTGTGAGACATAGACATCATTGTCGCCCGACTGATAATTATTACTTCTCAGGAAGCCATAGCCGTCAGCCATAATTTCAAGAACACCGCTCATTAAATTTGTCTTTCTCACCGGGTCGCTGTATTGAATCGTGTCCGCAGGGCGTACATCGCTCTGTGCATTTTCGTTATATTTCTTAGTTTTCTCGTTTTGAATCGATTTATTCGCATCATTTGACCTGTCTTTTTGTCTTTCAGACGGCATGGTGCTAAGACCGGATTCCGGATCTTGCTGTGACACTTCAGCTTTGTTCTCGGTTTTTCTTACGCCTTTTTTCACCGGTCGTTTCCGCTTTTGATCAACATTTTCGATATCCTCGGAAACATTTCCGCCAAGCTCCGAAATTTTTTCAATCAATTCCTGTTTTTTCAGCTTTGTAATACTTTTAATATTAAGCTTTTTTGCTTCTTCACGAAGTTCAGGAAGCTTCATTGTTTTCAGTGTTTGTAATTGATATGAATCCATTCACATCTTCTCCTTTAAATAAATCTGTGTTAATTTATCGGGTTTCAGAACTGTTCGTTCCTCCGCTTAAAAACTCGCAAATCGGATTTTGAACATACATCGATTTCGCAAGCATTGAATTTTCTATTGTATAAATCAAATAATTATTGTCTGTTGCCGGAACAGCCGCGCCGATTATGGCAAGAACCACATAGACAATCACGACAGCCTTAACCACTCCCACAAACATTCCCGCCGCCTTATCAATCAAGCCGATAACGGGAAGTTTAGACGCCGTTTTAAGTATCCGCGCCGCAACAAGAATTATCAGTCTTGCGGCCGCAAGCACAAGTATAAACGAAATAATGTTTATAACAAATCCGGTAAGCTGTGCCGCCATTCCGCTTGTCAGCGCGTTTGTTCCGCTTTCGGCCGCAGACTGTATCGCCTTCGGCAGAAGTGCGGCTTTTTCCGCCGCCGAGGAATTCAGCCTCTCTGAAATACTTCCAAGTACTATATTATGAAGCGGTGACGCATTGAGCAAGTCCGAAATAATCGGTCTTAATATGTACGCAAGGACAATAGACGCCGCCAGCGACAAAAGTCCGATAATCGACCTCATAAACCCCCGCCGCCAACCGTAGACGGCAAACAAAACAATTATTAAAACCACAACTATATCAGCCGTATTAATCAACTCCGTAAAATTCATAATCATCCGCCTATCTGACCGAGATACACTCAGACTGTGATGTACCTATCACAAGAGCCCGTTTTCCGCCGGGAAAAAGTCCGATATTTTTAATGTCATGATTGACTGAGACCGCTGACCTTCCCTTTCCTCTCGCGCTGACGCGGACGATTCCCCTCTGCTCAACGGAAACGGCGGTTCTTCCTCTCACATCCATTGCACGTATATCGCCCGACGCCGTATAGCACGCCTTTAGCTTTCCGCTGTACGAATACAGCTCAAGCAGGTTGTTACCCCTGTTGTCAAGAGTCACAACAGCAAGCCTATCCCTGCTGTCGAGTGAATAAAGCGACGGGTTTTTCCCTGAAAGAGATATGTCAAAAATCTGCTTTCCGCCGCGGCTATACGCGGCAACGTGGTTATCCGTCACAGCTATAAGCCTGTTCGGGGACAGGAATTTAAGCTCAGCCGTTACCTCTCCGGCTCTGTCTATAGAAGCAACCGTCTCTCCCTTGCCGGTATCTATAATCTGTATCCTTGTATCGGTATCCCCGCCGCCGGTAACCAGCTGAGAAACAGCTATATACCTGCCGTTATCGGTTATCGCCGCATCGGTTATGTAACCGCTTCCGCTGTTCCACACATATATTTCCTTGCCGCGGCGGTTAAAGACGGTAACTCTTCCTTTATATCCATCGGTGTCGGTCGCAAAGACCGCATATCCGCTTTTGGTAATCTTTCCGGATATTATATCGCTTCCGAGCTTATACTCATTCTGAAGCTTTCCGTTTTTATAGCTCGCCGCAAAGTGGTTCCCGGCAAGATCCGCAAGGAGAATATAGCTTCCTCCCGCCTCCGCCATCGGCTCTGTCAATTCCTTTTCGACCCTCCATTCTATTCCGCCCTTGGCATTGACCGCAGCCATGCCGCGGTTGCAATACGCAATAATATTGCTTCCGCTTTGAAGGGTTTTATAGCCATAGTCGGTTTCAAAAGCCAAATCCACACTCTTTGTTCCGGCAGAGCCGAGCATCGAAATAATCGCTGTGAGCACAAGAACCGAAATCAATACAACGGCAAGGCTCATCGGGCGATACACTATCTTTCTGCCGCGGAAGCATCTTCTCGAAATATGGCACAGGA
>CAJKNM010000048.1 GCA_905201285.1 uncultured Eubacteriales bacterium
GGAGAATTTTAGTGTTAAATTATCAAAGATTGTTAATAATATGAAGCTGGATAAGCTATACTACCCCGATCACGAGGTTATGGTTACAACGGCCGACCTTAACAGACCGGGACTTCAGATTACCGGGTTCTTTGATTATTTTGACCCGAGGCGTATTCAGGTTTTCGGAATGGTCGAAAATACTTATCTCGCTACCCTCACCTCAGAGGAAAGATATAACGCCCTGCGGAGCCTGTTTGAAAAGCGTGTTTCCGCGGTGGTAATGACCAGAAACGGTAACGCAACGCCCGAAATGATGAAACTTGCAGAGGAATTTGACACCCCGGTTTTGCGTACGGCACAGCCGACATCATACTTTACAAGCGCGCTTAATTCATTTCTGAATGTTGAGCTTGCCCCCAGAATCACCCGTCACGGAGTTTTGGTTGAGGTTTACGGCCAGGGAGTATTTATAATGGGCGAGAGCGGTGTCGGAAAGAGCGAGGCCGCGGTTGAGCTTATCAAAAGAGGCCACCGTCTTGTTGCGGATGATGCGGTTGAGATTAAAAAGGTGTCATCTATTTCGCTGGTTGGATATTCGCCCGATATTATCAGGCACTTTATCGAAATCAGAGGTATCGGAATAGTCGATGTTAAGAACATCTTTGGTATGGGTGCAGTCAAGGAATCAGAGAAGATTGACCTCATTATTCACCTTAAAACGTGGGAACGCGGAAAGCAGTATGACAGGCTCGGCCTGGTTGACGAGTATACGAATATTCTCGGCCTTGATATTCCGTCGCTTACCATTCCGGTTCGGCCGGGAAGAAATCTGGCGGTAATATTTGAGGTTGCTGCTATGAACAACCGTCAGAAACAGATGGGCTATAATGCGGCGGAGGAGCTTAACCGCCGTATTGCGGAACATCTGGGTAACTTCGGCAATGAATAATAAACGAAATAATAAACGAATAATACATAGAATATCATATTTTAACAGGAGATGTACAAAATAATGATAAAGGTTTTGGTTGATACACACACGCATACGAATTGCAGCACACACGCACACAGCACACTTCTCGAAAACGCATCTGCCGCAGCGGAACGCGGACTTGAAATGCTTTGTATGACAAATCATACGCCCGCCCTCCCCGATTCACCGCATATTTGGCACTTTGAAACAATGGGAAGCCTTCCGAAAGAGATAAAAGGTGTTAAAATGGCTTACGGAGCAGAGACAAACCTGCTTGACCTCGACGGAAACGTTGACCTGCCGGAGGAAATACAGAAAAAGATGGATTTGATTGTTGCGTCGATTCATAGGCCCTGCCTTGCACCGGGAACGGCCGATGATTATACATCGACATATTTGGGTGCAATCAGGAATCCGTATATAACTATTCTCGGACACAGCGGAAGCGTTAATTATCCGTATGATATTGATACGGTGGTGAAGGCGGCGAAGGAGTATAACAAGTGTATAGAGATAAATAATCACACATTTACCGTGCGCAGACCGAGTATAGAAAATTGCAGGAAGATTGCCCTTGCCTGCAAGAAGTACGGAACGCATATAGTTGTATCATCTGATGCACATAATTCGTTTGATATAGGAAATTTTGATAACGCAATAAAAATGCTGACAGAGATTGACTTTCCGGAGGAATTGATTGCGAATGCAACAGCCGAAAGGTTTACCGAATATCTGAATAGTCTGAAAAAATAAATCAGCCGGAGGAAATAATTAAGCGATGTTAGAGACAGTATTGAGATTGATTACAGAAATTGTGGGAATGCCCGGTGTTTTGGTTGAAGAGCCGATGAGCAGGCATACCACTTTCAGAATAGGCGGAGCGGCAGATGTTATAATTGAGCCGCCGGGTGAAAAACAGCTTGCCGCCGTTATAAAAATGCTTAAAAGATTTAAGGTTCCGTATTTCGTTATGGGAAACGGCTCAAATCTTTTGGTGGGTGACGGAGGTATAAGAGGTGCGGTCATAAAGATTTCAGGCACTATGAGCAAGTGCTCTGTTGATGAAAATGACGATACGATAATACACGCCGAGAGCGGAGTCAAGCTCTCGAAGCTTGCAAACACAGCCTTAAATAACGCGCTTACGGGTTTTGAATTTGCGGCCGGGATTCCCGGTACGCTCGGCGGAGCGGTGTTTATGAATGCCGGGGCATACGGCGGCGAAATGAAGAATGTTATAAAAGAGGTATCGTTTATCGATACAGAGGATTGCAGTATTCACACCGTTCCGGTTCATGAATGTGATTTTGGCTACAGAAAAAGCCGCTTTTCAGATGGCGGAGCAATCATAACAGGCGCATCTGTTCAGCTTGAAAACGGAGATATGTCCGAAATCCGCGCAAAGATGGATGACCTCGCCGAGCGCCGGAGAAGTAAACAGCCTCTTGATAAGCCGAGTGCGGGAAGCACCTTTAAACGGCCGGAGGGTTACTTCGCGGGGACGCTTATCCAGGACGCAGGTCTTAAAGGCTATCGAATCGGCGGAGCGGAGGTTTCCCAAAAGCACGCAGGCTTTGTGATAAACGTCGGAGGTGCGACGGCTAAGGATGTCAGAGAGCTTATTGATTATGTCAGAGCAGAGGTCAAAAAGAAATACGGAGTAGAACTTGAACCCGAAGTCAAATTTGTAGGGGAGTTTTAAGATAAAAACAAAGGATGGAGAGAGAATGAGGTTTGTTATTATCACGGGACTCAGCGGAGCGGGAAAAACGCAGGTTGTAAAGGCATTTGAGGATATGGGCGATTATTGTGTTGACAATATGCCGCCCGAGCTTATACCTAAATTTGCCGAAATTTACAGAAGAAGTGCAAAGCCCGACGACTGTGTCGCCATTGTTTGTGATATAAGAGGCGGAGATATGTTCAGAAAGCTTGAGGGAAGCCTTAATGAGCTTGCTGAAATGGGTTATGAATACGAGATATTGTTTTTAGAGGCGTCGGACGAAACGCTTGTCAGAAGATATAAAGAAACGCGAAGGAATCATCCTCTTGCCGGCGGCGACAGGCTGATTGACGGAATCAGAAAGGAAAGACAGCTTCTTGACGGAGTTAAGAAAAAGGCGGCTAAGATTATCGACACATCAACACTCAGCGCCGCACAGCTCAGGAAGCAGATTGAAGCTGTCTATGGGGCGGAATCGAATTTCGGCGGTATGATGGTACATATTATGTCATTCGGCTTTAAGTATGGGATTCCCACCGATGCGGATTTGGTATTTGATGTCAGATTTATGCCGAATCCTTTTTATGTTCCCGAGCTTAAAGAACATACCGGCCTTGAGGCGTGCATAAGAAATTATGTTATGGATTCAGAAGTGAGCCGCGAATTCTTAAAGAAGCTTATTGATATGGTTGAATTTCTTGTGCCGCAGTATAAAAAAGAGGGAAAGCTTCGCCTTGTTATTGCGGTCGGCTGTACGGGCGGGCATCACAGAAGCGTTACTGTTGCGGAAGAGCTTTACAGCCGCATAACTATGTCGGGCTATAACACCATGGTATCACACAGAGATATTAAAAAGGGAATTTAAAATCCCGTGCCGAAAGGTGGACTATTATGAACAGAACGGGTTATAAGCCGAATATCTTAGCTATAGGCGGCGGAACCGGATTATCTACCATGCTCAGAGGTTTAAAGGCGTATACGCCGAATATCACGGCTGTGGTGACCGTTGCCGATGACGGCGGCGGAAGCGGTATGCTCAGAGATGAGCTTAAAATGCCGCCGCCGGGGGATATAAGAAACTGTATTCTGGCGCTTTCAGAGACAGAACCGATAATGGAGCGGCTTCTTCAATACCGGTTCAGAGCCGGAAGGCTTGAGGGTCAGAACTTCGGAAACCTTTTCCTCGCCGCTATGACCGGAATTTATGACGGTGATTTTGTTACTGCGGTTAAGAATGTCAGCGATGTTTTAAAGGTTACCGGTACGGTTCTGCCCGTCACCGATATGGATGTTGAGCTTAGAGCTGTTTTAAAAAACGGAACAACCGTTGTGGGTGAGTCGGCGATAGGCAAGAGTGTAAGCCGCTTCGGAAGTCCGATTGAGAGGATAACGCTTCGTTCTAAGGACGGGAGACCCGCAAGGCTTCTTCCTGATATAAAGGACAAAATCAATGCGGCGGACATAATTACCCTCGGCCCGGGAAGCCTTTATACAAGCGTTCTGTCAACCCTCGGCGCAGAGGAGTTTTATGAGAAACTAAAAGCGGCAAGAGCACCGATTGTCTACATAAATAATATAATGAGCCAGCCGGGCGAAACTGACGGCTATACCGCGTTTGACCACGTTAAGGCGATACTTGACCATACCTGCCCCGGGTTCATCGACTATTGTATAGTGAATTCAAAGACGATTAACACACCTCTCCTCAGAAAATATGCCGAGAAGGATTCGGAGGCGGTCTTGCTTGATGAGAAGAGGTTTGAGGGAAGCGGAATAAAGCTTGTTAAACGAGATATAGTCGGGCTTATAAATAACAGATATATCCGTCACGACCCCGAGGCTCTTGCGGATACGATAATTGATATAGCCAACCGAGAACATCACAAAGCAAATGATGTGAGTGATGAGGGTGTGGTTCTCTACAGACCGCAAAGAAGAAAACGCTGAAGAAAAGCCGAGGTTTATAATATGAAATCTTTTTCGGAACTGACAAAGGAAGAACTTTATAAAACCGATAATCTGAACAGCTGCTGTGATGCGGCTGAATTTGGCGGGATGCTGCTGATGGGATGCAGTATTTCTTGTGATGAAATAAAACTGGTGACCGAGAATCCGGATGTTCTCGGTTGCTTTGCAATGCTTGCAAGACGGCTCGGTTACAGCGCTGAAATAGGTCAGGCGGCAGATAAGGCCTCGAGATATTCGGCCGGAATAATCGACCCGACACAGATTTTTATGATTCTCAGCGAATATTTGCTGATTGACTCCGATACAAGGATAATAAAACATAAAATAGCGAGGCATATTGTCGAAAATGATTGCTGTCGGCGTGCGTTTGTACGCGGGGCATTCCTGGGCGGCGGAACGGTAATCGACCCGAAAAAGAATTACAACCTTGAGCTTGTGACACCGTATATGGGTCTCAGCCGTGATATATGCGAACTCCTTCGCACCGATGGGTTCACCTTTAAAACGGTTGTCAGAAAGTCTAAGTATGTTATATATATAAAAAACAGTGAGACAATACAGGATTTTCTTTCGTATATGGGTGCGTATAAGGCACAGATGGAGCTTATAAATGTTAAGATAGAAAAAGAGATACGAAATGATGTTACCCGATCGATTAACAGTGAGACGGCGAATTACGAAAAAACGATAGGTGCATCGGTGAAACAGATTCAAGCGATAGAAGAGATACAAAAGTTTATGAAGCTTGATGACCTCCCCGATGAGCTTCGGGAGATTGCGCGGCTCAGACTTAAATATAAATCGATGAGCCTGACCGAGCTTGGGGACAAGTGTACCCCGAAGCTCGGAAAGTCAGGGGTAAATCACAGAATGAAGAAGATACTGGCGCTTGCAGAAAAGCTTAAGACAAAACCGGAATAGGGGTGAATAAAATGGCATTTGTGCATCTGCACACACATACTGCGTACAGCCTTTTAGACGGCGAGGCGACCATTCCTAAGCTTATGGACAGGGCGAAGGAACTCGGTCAGAACTCCATCGCCATAACCGACCACGGAAATATGTACGGAGTGATTGATTTTTATGAGAGTGCACTCAGTCACGGAATAAAACCGATTATCGGCTGTGAGGTATATGTCGCCGCGCGGTCAAGGTTCGATAAGGTTCATGAGTTTGACGCTCAAAGCTATCACCTTATTCTCCTTGCCGAAAACGATAAGGGCTATCACAACCTGATGAGACTTGTTTCGGCGGGATTCATAGAGGGTTTTTATTATAAGCCGCGTGTGGATATGGAGCTTCTCAGAAAGTACAGCAACGGACTTATTGCACTCAGCGCGTGTATGTCGGGCGTCATTTCGAGGAATTTGCTTGCCGGAAATTATGATGAAGCAAGGCGCAGGGCAAAGGAGTTTTCGGAAATTTTCGGAAAGGACAACTATTTTATAGAGATACAGGATCACGGGATATTGGAACAGAAAAAGCTGAATCGTGACCTTATTTCGATTGCGCGGGAATTGGATTTAGGAATCGTTGCAACCAACGATATTCACTATGCAGAGCAGAAGGACGCGGAATATCAAGATGTTTTGATGTGTATTCAGATGGGAAAGACGGTTGACAGCGAGGACAGAATGAGGATGAATACCGATCAGCTGTATCTGAAATCCGAAGAGGAAATGGACGAGCTTTTCTCATATATCCCCGAGGCTCTTGAAAATACACAAAGGATAGCCGACCGCTGTAACGTAACGATTGAATTCGGGAAGTTTCACCTGCCGAAGTTTGAGATTCCGGGCGGAATTTCTTCTTATGAATATTTAAAGGAACTTGTAAACGAGGGTATGACAGAGAGGTATCCCGAAGATGACGGAACGGTTCGTGCGCGGATGGAATATGAGCTTGATACGATAAATATGATGGGTTATGTGGATTATTTTTTAATCGTATGGGATTTTATCAGATATGCCCGACAAAACGGAATCAAGGTCGGCCCGGGAAGAGGAAGTGCGGCGGGAAGCGTTGTTGCTTACTGTCTGCATATCACGAATGTTGACCCGATTAAGTACGGTCTGATTTTTGAAAGATTCTTAAACCCCGAGAGGGTAAGTATGCCGGATATTGACATTGACTTTTGTTACGAACGCCGCGGCGAGGTCATCGAATACGTAAACCGAAAATACGGCGAGGATAATGTGGCACAGATTGTCACCTTCGGAACAATGGCGGCGAGACTTGCTATACGCGATGTCGGAAGAGCACTTAACATTCCTTACGGAGTGGTGGACGAAGCGGCAAAGCAGGTTCCGAACGAGCTTAAAATGACAATCAAGAAGGCCTTGGTTGTTAATTATAAATTAAAGGAACTGTACGACGGGAATCCGCAGATTAAAAAGCTTATAGATACTGCGATTCAGCTTGAAGGCCTTCCGAGGCACACCTCGACCCATGCGGCCGGGGTGGTAATAACCAGCGGCGGGATAGGCAGCTATGTTCCGCTTCAGAAAAACGATGATGTCATAACCACACAGTTCACCATGACAACGATTGAGCGGCTCGGCCTTTTGAAGATGGATTTTCTTGGACTTCGTACTCTGACCGTTATACGCGATGCGGTTCGGAACATACAAGACGCGCATAACATCTGTATTGACACCGATAATCTTAAAATGGATGACAAGGCCGTTTTTGATATGATTTCAAGAGGCGAGACAGACGGCGTATTTCAGCTTGAAAGCTCGGGAATGAAACAGTTTATGAAAGAACTGAAGCCGAATTCGCTTGAGGATATAATAGCCGGAATATCATTGTATCGCCCCGGACCTATGGACTCAATTCCGACATATGTGGCGAACAAGAATAATCCGTCTTTGGTTAAGTATAAGCATCCTATGCTTGAGCATATACTTGATGTAACCTATGGCTGTATAGTGTATCAGGAACAAGTAATGCAGATTGTTCGTGAGCTTGGCGGATATTCGCTCGGACGTGCGGACTTGGTTCGGCGTGCAATGTCAAAGAAAAAGGCCGACGTAATGAAACAAGAGCGGCAGAATTTTATCTATGGCGTGGACGAGGACGGAACACACGTTGACGGAGCGGTGGCACGCGGTGTTGATGAAAAGACCGCCGCGGCGATTTTCGATGAGATGATGGACTTTGCTTCATACGCATTTAACAAGTCGCACGCCGCGGCGTATGCTGTTGTGGCATATCAGACGGCGTGGCTTAAATGCCACTATCCCGTGGAGTTCTTTGCGGCTCTTTTGACCTCGTTTATCGATAATAACAGCAAGGTGACAAAGTATATAGAGGTGGTAAAGCGGCTTGGAATAACGATGCTTCCGCCGTCCATCAATAAGAGCAGCAGAACCTTCTCGGTCGATGACGGAAAAATCAGATTCGGACTTGCCGCGGTCAAGAATGTCGGCGGCTCGGTTGTTGACGAGATAACTGACGAACGCAGGACTAACGGAAGATTCACCGGTTTTACGGATTTCTGTGAGCGAATGGTAGGAAGAAAACTCAATAAGCGCGTTGTGGAGGGTCTTATAAAATGCGGCGCATTTGATGAATTCGGCCTAAAACGGTCGGTCTTAATGTATGAGTATGAGCGCGTTATAGACAGTGCACTTGAAAAGGCAAAGAATGTTATGCCGGGTCAGATTGATATGTTCGGCACTCTTACTGAAATGACTTCCGTCGGTGACAATTTTGACGATAGAGAGGAGTATTCGGAAAAAGAACTTCTTGATATGGAAAAAGAGAGTATAGGAATGTACGTCTCGGGGCATCCGCTTGACAGCGTCAAGGCGGCGGTAGAAAAGAATTCAACCGCAAGGATTATCGATATAATCGAGAATGAAGAACATCAGTTTAACATAGGTTCACAGGTCACTCTTTCGGGAATTGTCACAAAGACACGTGACCAGCTGACGAAAAAAGGCGAGATAATGCGCTATGCCGAGCTTGAGGATTTAAGCGGAAGTATAGAGGTTATAATCTTTCCGAAGCTCTTGCGATGCTTTGACTATCTTCTTAAAGAGGGCGGATTTGTCACAATCAGCGGAAACCTCGATTTGAATGATGACACACCGCCGAAGCTTCGGCTTGAAAGCGTCCGCCCTTTGGATACTGCATCGGGAAAGAGTGCAAGGCTTTATCTCAGGATTGCATCTAAATCGGGCAATGATATGAGGGCGGTTAAAGATATTTTGAGCGGTGCAGGAGGAAGTATCGGCGTTGTAATAAAATTCAGCGACAGCGGCGAGGTGGTAAAAGCGCCGATGTCAATGATGATTAACAGGAACGACGGCAGGTACGAGAGGCTTCTTGGCTTGCTTGGAAGTGAAAATGTAAAGTTGGTGGAAAAATGAGAGAGAGACTGTCTGAGAATAAGATAAGACGGCTTTTGGGTGAAGATTCCGAGAGATTTAATTTGAGTGTGGCTGAGGTGACGGGGTCAACCAATACAGACATCAAAAATGCCGCACGTGCCGGCGCGCCGAATAACACGGTTCGGGTTGCTGACTGTCAGACAGAAGGCCGCGGCAGAATGGGAAGAGAATTCTATTCGCCGGCGGACAGCGGTATCTATCTCAGCTATTTGTATAAAGGCGGGTTTGAAACGGATACAATCCTCAGAATGACAACCGCCGCTTCGGTTGTGGCGTGCCGTGCAATAGAGAGGGTGACCGGAACCGAGCCGAAAATAAAATGGGTAAATGACTTGTATTTAAACGGAAGGAAGATAAGCGGAATCCTTGCTGAGTCGATAACCGACCCGAAAAGCGGAAGAATATGCGGCGTGGTTGTAGGTATCGGTGTGAACTGTACAAACGATAGCTTTCCTATGAGTATTTCAGAGGTGGCGGGGGCAATTTCGCAGGGCGGCAGAGTGCCGCGAAATGAGCTTGCTGCCGAGATGATAAAAGAATTTGAAAATGTAAAAAAAATTGCGGCGGACGGAAGCTATATTGATGAGTATAAGAGGCGTTCAATGGTCATCGGAAGAGAAATTCGCATTATCGGCACGAAAACCGAGGATGCTTCAGCAATCGACATAGATAAAAACGGCGGTCTTGTCGTAAAATATAATGATGGCAGAATAAAAACCTTGTCGTCGGGAGAAATAAGTATAAGAATTAAATAATAAATATATTTTAAGGAGTGGTAAGTATGAGAGGAAATTATTTTGGTTATTCAAAATGCTGCGCAAAAAGGGAAGGCGGTATTTGGAAAATGGTTTCGGCTGTTTTATTCGTGATAGCCGCTATGTCTGCGATAAGCGCGGCTTTGCTTAAGGTCAAAAACTGTAAGTATCGTGATAAGATTATCGAGATGAGTAAGAACTTTCCGAATACGCCCGAACAGGAGGCAGAGCTTGAAGAAATCCGAAAGAGAGAATGGAGCCGTGCTCATGCGCCTTCAAACCAACAGACAACAGAGGAACGAATGGCAGAGAACAGAGTGATGGAAGAAGCATAAAAGAAAAGAAGAAGGCTGTCCCACAGATGAGACAGCCTTCTTCGATAAGTAAAGATATTTTAGAGGATTGAGAGAATAACCTCTCGGATATATACAAAATCCACGAAATACAATATGTTGTGTTATATGTAGATTATTTGTACAAATATAGTATAATACTATATTTAATAAATGTCAACAGATTTTTATAAATTTTTTTGAAATAATGTGAGGGAGACATACATATGAAAATCATTGCAAGGGCGTATACTGACTTTCCGGAAAAGTTCGGGGTTCCGAGGCAAAGCGGACTTTCAGAGAAGCTATACGGGAAAATTGTGTTTGAACCTGAATTCAGAAATCCTGAGGCACTCCGCGGAATTGATGGGTTTTCTCATTTATGGCTAATCTGGGAATTTTCACAGCTGCCCGAAAGCCGACGGGAGTGGTCGCCGACGGTCAGACCGCCGCGTCTCGGCGGAAACAAACGTGTAGGAGTATTCGCGACTCGGTCGCCGTTTCGTCCGAATCCTATCGGACTTTCAAGCGTTAAGCTTGAAACGGTTCGGGATGAGGACGGTCTCGGAACGGTTTTGTATGTATCAGGGATAGACTTGGTCGATAAAACGCCTATATATGATATAAAACCGTATCTTCCTTATGTCGACTGTCACACTGATGCGACAGACGGCTTTGCGGCGGATACGGTTGATTATTCGGTTGATGTTGTGATTAGTGATGAGTTTAAGAATATGCTGCCCTCCGAGAAACTTGAGGCGCTTATATCGGTTCTCAGACAGGACCCGCGTCCTTCATATCAGAATGACCCAAGACGTGTATACGGAATGAAATTTTCGGGCTATGAAGTCAGGTTCTATGTGGATGACGGAACGCTTTATGTAAAGGAAATCACTCCCACGGAGTGATTTTATCACCGTCCACAAGATAGGCGTTGTCGGCGATGAGTGCGAGCGGCTCATCCGACCTCGAATCGGAATAGAAATTTTCTATTTCTCCGCCGTATTCCTTATAGAAGCGGCGGACCTTCTCCGCCCCAAAGCAGTTGATTCCACTGTAAAAGCCGGTATTTTTATCGACAACGGAAGCGATAAGATTTCGGATATTAAGCCGTCTGCATATGGGTTTAAGCAGAAATTCGGGCGAAGCCGAGATAATCACATCATCATCGCGATGCTGATTTTTGTACCAGTCCTTAATATTTCCCATATGTTCATCCCAAAAAAGCTCGGTTTCCCTGTCTATATCATCTATCTTTTGAAGAAACGAGTACATTCTTTCTTTGAAGTGCGTCTTTGAGCCGTTTTTTGTGATATATGCGAGGTAGGGAAGTCCGCAGGAGAACAGAGAAAGCACAAGAGAAGGCTTGCGCTTGACGCTCCATAAAATAAAATCCGCGGTGCTGTCACCCCTGTATATTGTATTATCAAAATCATATACGTTCATATGTTTTGACCTCTTTTCTTTTATATTTTTAAAAACTAAACGGCGGCTTGCTTTCACAAGTCGCCGTATGGAGCAGGTAACGGGAGTCGAACCCGCTTATGCAGCTTGGGAAGCTGCCGTTCTACCGGTGAACTATACCTGCGTACTATCTTATGATAGCACAGCGCGCCCGCGAATGCAAGCGAAAATTGGTGTTGATTTAGGACATGCTGTATAGTATAATACATTTATATACCATCTGCAAAGAAACCAAACGCTATGGGAGGACGGAGAAATGGCAGCACAGAAGGAAGACCGCAGAATCCGCAGAACCAAACGGCTGCTGCGTCAGGCGCTGGCGGAAATCATGAACGAGAAAGACTTCAAGGACATCACGGTAAAGGAAATCACAGACCGTGCAGACCTGAACCGCGGCACGTTCTATTTCCACTACACCGATACCTATGACCTGCGCAACCAGATTGAAGACGAGCTGGTTGAGGAGCTCAAGGAGGCGATTGCGGAATTTCAGCCGGAGCAGGCGGAGTTTTCGCTGCGCCCAATGCTCAAAAAGGTGTTTGACTACGTACTGAGCCAGAAGTTTTTGTTCCGCACGTTTTTCCGCAGCAGCTCCAA
>CAJKNM010000049.1 GCA_905201285.1 uncultured Eubacteriales bacterium
GCCGGTTGTCCCAAGTCGGAGAGGGTCGGAAGAAACGACCCGTGCCCGTGCGGCAGCGGCAAGAAGTATAAGCACTGTTGTCTTGGCAAGGACGAGGCAAATCAGTAATAATTTATATATTTAATATTTAAGGATGTGATAGCGTGATAGAGTTTGACGAGTACAAGATAGAGCTTGACGGAATGAAGAAGGATATTACGGATTTGAGGGATTCACTTTAGCATCGAAAAGACTGAAGCTGAAATAAAAGAACTTGAAAAACAAAGTATGAAACCGTCATTCTATGACGATATGGACGCGGCCGGTAAAACAATGCAGAAAATAAAAGGCTTGCGCGATAAACTTGAACGATATGCCGCTCTTGTCGGAGCGCACGATGACCTCGCGACTCTTGTTGAACTCGCAATAGATGAGGATGACGAAAGTGTGCTTGAAGAGGTCAAGGAGGGTTATAAAAAGCTTTCTAAAAACCTTGAAGATATGAAGCTTGAAACCCTTCTTTCGGGTAAATATGATAAGAACAATGCGATAATCACTCTGCACGCCGGTGCCGGCGGTACAGAGGCACAGGATTGGTGCGAAATGCTTTATCGTATGTATACGCATTGGGCAGAGCGCCGCGGTTATACGGTTGAGACCCTTGACTTCCTTGACGGAGAAGAAGCCGGACTTAAAAGCATTACATTTTTGGTTCAGGGACTTAATGCATATGGCTATGCAAAGTGCGAAAAAGGCGTACATCGCCTGGTCAGAATTTCACCGTTCGATTCAGCGGCAAGGCGTCATACATCCTTTGCTTCATGCGAGGTTATGCCCGAAATCGACGATGATATAGAGGTGAATATTAACCCTGAAGACCTGCGTATAGACACGTATCGGTCGAGCGGTGCCGGCGGTCAGCATATTAATAAGACCGAATCCGCAATCAGAATTACCCATATTCCGACCGGGGTCGTGGTAACCTGTCAGAATGAGCGTTCACAGCATAAAAACCGTGAAACGGCTATGAAAATGCTTAAATCAAAACTGATTGAAATTGCTGAGAGAGAGCATAAAGAGAAAATTGACGATTTAAAGGGTGTTCAAAAGGATATTGGTTGGGGAAGCCAGATTCGTTCTTACGTTTTTCACCCATACACTATGGTTAAAGACCACAGAACCAACTATGAAGTAGGTAACATCGGTGCTGTTATGGACGGAGACATCGATGGGTTTATTAACGCCTATCTGATAGCAAAATCAAGAGGTGAACTTTAATGTTTGAAAAATTATCATTTATAGAAGAACAGTTTGAAGAGCTTGCTAAAAAAATAAGCGACCCCGAGGTAATCGCCGACCAAGAGACGTGGCGAAAGCTTTGTAAGGAACATTCCGATTTATCGCCTATAGTCGAAAAGTATCGCGAGTATAAACAAAACAGAACAACGATTGATGACGATACCGCTATGCTTGACGACCCGGATACAGATAAAGAATTCAAAGAAATGCTTGTTGACGAAATTAAACAGGCCAAAGAAAATATTGAGAAAATTGAAGAAGAACTTAAAATTCTGCTTCTGCCGAAGGACCCGAACGATGACAAGAATGTTATGGTTGAAATCCGCGGCGGAGCAGGCGGCGATGAAGCCGCTCTGTTTGCAAGCGACCTGTTTCGTATGTATTCGATGTATGCAGATTCAAAGCATTGGAAAACAGAGGTTTTAAACCTTAACGAAATCGGAATAGGCGGAATAAAAGAGGTTACTTTTATGATAGAAGGCGAGGGGGCATACAGCCGTCTCAAGTTCGAGAGCGGCGTTCATCGTGTACAGCGTGTTCCCGAAACCGAGTCGAGCGGCAGAATTCACACTTCAACCGTTACGGTTGCGGTTTTGCCCGAGGTTGACGATGTCGAGGTTGAGATTAACCCCGACGACCTTCAGATTGACACCTATCGTTCGAGCGGTGCCGGCGGTCAGCACGTCAATAAAACCGAGTCCGCAATCCGCATAACCCATATTCCGACCGGAATTGTTGTTGCTTGCCAGGACGAGCGTTCACAGCATAAAAACCGTGAAGCGGCTATGAAAATGCTTCGTTCGCGTCTATATGATAAGATGGAACAGGAACGAAATGCGTCTATTGCGGCGGACAGAAAAAGTCAGGTTGGAACAGGCGACCGAAGCGAGAGAATCAGAACTTATAACTTCCCGCAGGGGCGTATGACGGACCATCGAATCGGACTCACGCTTTATAAGCTTGAACAGATTATGAATGGTGATTTAGATGAGATTATTGACGCTTTGATTACCACTGACCAAAGCGAGAAGCTTAAAGCTCAGGCAGAAGAGCTTTAAAAATTTTATATGCGAGGTGTCAGTTATGAAAACAAAATTGCTGACTACCGCTGAAAGCGATTTAATCATTGCCGCCGATATTTTAAAGAAAGGCGGCAATGTGATTATTCCGACCGAAACTGTTTATGGCTTGGGTGCGGACGCGATGAATCCCGAGGCGGTTAAAAATATTTTTAAGGCAAAGGGCAGACCTGCGGACAATCCTCTGATTGTGCATATAAGCTCGGTTGATATGCTAAACGGAATTGTATCTGACTTTCCTGAGTCCGCAAGGTCTTTGACCGAAAAATTTTGGCCCGGTCCTTTAACTGTTATCTTGAATAAATGTAAGAATGTTCCATATGAAACAACCGGCGGTCTTGACACTGTTGCTGTGAGGATGCCGAAATGTGAAACGGCGAGACGTTTAATAGAGCTTTCGGGGCTTCCTATAGCTGCACCGAGCGCCAATCTCTCGGGAAAGCCGAGTCCTACTACCTTTCAGCATTGTATAGATGATATGATGGGTAGGGTTGATGCTATAATCGATGGCGGCGACTGTGAAATCGGAGTAGAATCAACCGTGGTTGATTTAAGCGGCAATAAGCCGGTTTTACTTCGTCCCGGCGGTATCACACTTGAACAGCTTTCTGAAATTTTGGGTGAGATTGATGTTATAACATCGGTTAAGAAGGGTGAAACACCCAAATCTCCCGGCCTTAAGTATAAGCACTATTCGCCTGACGCGGATGTTATAATTCTGTCGGGCAGTGTTGACGAAGTCACTTCATACGTCGAAAAGCAGGCAGCTCTGTCAAAGGTGGGTGTGCTTGTCTTTGATGAATTTCCTAAATTCAAAGGGGCGGAGACTATTTCGCTCGGCAGTATTAAAAACCCAAAGAACGCTACACACAGATTATTCAATGCACTTCGTGATATGGACAAGCTGGGGGTAACGAAAGTTTTTGCACCTGAGATTGGAACTCACGGTGTATGGCGTGCTGTTCGCAACAGACTGTATCGCGCGGCCGGAGGAAAACTGATTAATCTTTCTGAACTTGAAAATTCGGCTGAATCTTCCGAGAAGAAAAATACGGCTAAAAAAGTATTATTTGTGTGTACGGGAAATACCTGCCGAAGCCCTATGGCACAAGGAATTTTTAATCAAATATGCAAGAATCGCGGGATAGCCGCTGTTGCTGATTCAGCGGGAATTTATGCTGACGGAAGTCCGGCTTCGGAAAACGCGGTGCTTGCTATGAAAGAGCTTAGTATAGATATTGACGGAAGAAAGTCGAAGAGCGTGACTTGCGATATGATAAAATCGGCGGATTTTGTTCTTACTATGTCCGCTTCACATAAAAAGGCTCTTATGATGGATTTCGGTAACAGTGAAAAAATTAAAACGCTTTCCGAATTTGTCGGCGAAGGCGGAGATGTTCCCGATCCGTTTGGGGGAAGCATAGATATGTACAGGCATTGCCGTGATTCGCTTAAAACGTTGATTGAGAAGGCAGTTGAAAAGCTATGATTGTTTTTGAAATGCTTTCGGATAAAAATGTCAATGATGTTTGGAAGCTTGAAAAAAGATGTTTTTCTGACCCTTGGACGCTAAAAATGTTCACGGCCGAGCTCGATAATAAAATTTCGGTTTATATTGCCGCACGCGATGAACAAACGAACTCGATTGTGGGTTACGGCGGAATGTGGCTGATGTATGACTGCGCTGATATTACTAATATTGCTGTTGCACCGGAATATCGGCGCGAGAGTTTGGGCGGAAGAATTTTAGAACTGCTTGAGAAAATTGCGTCCGAGCATAATATGACCGCGCTTTCGCTTGAAGTCCGCGAGTCTAACCTTCCGGCGATTTCACTTTATTTAAAGTACGGTTTTATAAAAAACGGTCTGCGAAAGAGATACTACAAGGACAATGAAAATGCAGTTTTAATGATGAAAAATTTGAAAAGTAGTGATAATCAATGAAAATTTTAGCAATAGAAAGTTCGTGCGATGAGACCGCAGCGGCCATAATTGAAGACAGAACAAAGGTCTTGTCAAACGTAATAAATACCCAGATTGACCTGCATAAACAATATGGGGGCGTTGTGCCGGAGATTGCTTCACGCTTACATATCGAAAATATAAGTGCGGTTGTCGAAAAGGCTATTGAGGACAGTGGCATTTCAAAAAATGACATTGACGCTGTTGCCGTAACATACGGCCCGGGGCTTGTCGGCGCGCTTTTAGTAGGTGTTTCGTATGCTAAAGCGTTTGCATATGCGTTAAATAAGCCTTTGATAGGAGTCCATCATATAAAAGGACATATATCGGCAAATTACATTGAACATCCTAATTTAAAGCCGCCGTTTATATGCCTTGTTGCTTCCGGCGGACATAGTCATATAGTAAATGTAAAAGGTTATAACGATTATGAAGCGCTTGCTAAGACGCGTGATGATGCGGCAGGAGAGGCATTTGATAAGGTATCTCGGGTTCTCGGCTTCGGTTATCCCGGTGGACCTGCGATTCAAAAGGCTGCTGAGAGCGGTGACCCCCTTGCTATTCACTTTCCTCGTGTAAATATGGGAAGCGGAAGCTTTGATTTCAGCTTCAGCGGTGTTAAAACTGCTGTGCTTAACTATATCCATAATGCAGAGCAAAAGGGCGAACATATAAACAAATTTGACGTTGCTGCATCATTTCAAGAGGCGGTCGTGGATGTTCTTGCCGAACACTTGATAAAGTGTGCCAAAACCGTCGGTGTATCAAAAATTGCGCTTGCCGGCGGGGTTGCGGCAAATGTCCCGCTCAGGAAACGGGTTGAAGAAAAGGCATCGGACGAGGATATGGAATTTTACTTTCCGAGGTTGTCGCTTTGTACCGATAATGCCGCTATGATTGGCTGTGCCGCTTTCGCTGAATACGAAGCCGGAAACATATCAGACCTTTCATTAAATGCAATTCCCAACCTTAGTTTATAATAATTTTTCTTAAAATGTCAAGGACAAAAAAATTTAAAAAAGTTAAAAAAAATGCTTGACAAATAGCAGAAATTCTGTTATTATATATCTTGTGCTCATCAAGAGCACGAAATATGGCGGTATAGCTCAGTTGGCTAGAGCATGCGGTTCATACCCGCAGTGTCACTGGTTCGAATCCGGTTACCGCTACCATATAAGGCTCCTTGGTCAAGTGGTTAAGACTCCGCCCTCTCACGGCGGCTACAAGGGTTCGAATCCCTTAGGAGTCACCAGAAAAGCACTTCTTCGGAAGTGCTTTTTCAGTTAGATATTTCAGAAGAAAGGCGGGTAGTATAATTATAATGAAAGTAATAACGAATTTTTTTAGAATAATCATTTCTTGCTTTTGTATATTAACTGTTACACTTCTTTGCGGCTGCGGCGCAATACAATCCACGCGCGTTCAGGATGGAAAGGTCAGAATTCTGTGTGCCGGATTTTCTCAGTTCGACTGGGTGCTGAACATTATATCCGGCTCGGATAAAGCCGAGGCGGTATCACTTTATAAAAGCGGTGTTGACATTCATAGCTTTCAGGCATCCGCGGCTGACATCGTAAGCATAGCAGACAGTGATTTATTTGTGTTTAACGGCGGTTCATCAGACAAAGCCTTGCTTGATATTATGGAAAAGTCAACAAATAAAAGTCATGTTACATTTGATTGTATGGAAAGGTTAGGAAGTTCAATTCTTGACGAGGATGAATCGGTTGCGCCTGAAAACAGTCATTACCATGAAACAGAGGAAGAGGCAGACGAGCATATTTGGCTTTCATTGAAAAATGCGGCTGTTTTGTGCCGAAGCTTGGCGGAAGAAATCTCAAAACTTGATCCGCAAAACGCAAATCTGTATCATAATAATGCTGATAAGTATATTTCAAAGTTAAACAAGCTTGATGAAGATTATTCGGAAACGATTTCAGCATCGCAGCGAAAACAGCTGGTATTTGCCGACAGATTTCCTTTTCGGTATCTTGCATCAGACTATGGTCTGGAGTGCTTTGCCGCCTTCCCCGGATGCTCGACCGAAACAGAAGCGGCCTTCAGCACGATACTTTACCTCGCTGAAAAAGTTGATGAGTTTAAGCTTCCTTATATAATTACGGTTGATAATGCTCAAAATTCCATTGGCAAAGCGGTTATCGACAGTTCTCAAAACAAGAACGTCAAAATACTTTCTATGAATTCCCTGCAAACCGTAACAGATGAGCAAAAAAATAACGGGTTGACATATCTTTCGGCTATGGAAGATAACCTTAAAACTATACGCGATGCGCTTAATTAGGAGGAAGGAAATGTCTCAGATAAGTTGTGAAAACGTCTCTCTCGGCTATGAAGGACAAATTGTTACAAAAAACATTAATTTCGAAGTTAATAAGGGTGACTATTTATGTATAGTAGGTGAAAACGGTTCGGGAAAGAGTACGCTTGTTAAAGCCTTGCTCGGCTTGCTTAAACCCATCAGCGGAAGCATCAATAAAGCCGGTGACAGAATCGGGTACCTTCCTCAGCAGACCGAAATACAATCAGACTTTCCCGCTTCTGCACGCGAGGTTGTTGTTTCCGGCTGTTTCGGAAGCGCAAGCAGTTTCTTTTACGGCAAAAAGGAAAAAGAGACAGCCCTAAAATGTATGAAAAGAATGAGAATAGATAATCTTGCCTCCAAAAGCTTCAGAGAACTGTCGGGCGGACAGAAGCAGAGAGTTCTCCTTGCGCGGGCGCTGTGTGCAGCAGATGATATTCTTCTTCTTGATGAACCTGTAACAGGTCTTGATCCCGCGGTAACCGCAGAGTTATATAAGATTCTAAAAAGGCTTAATCACGATGATAATATGACAATAATTATGGTGTCACATGACATAAGCTCTGCACTTAAATACGCGACAAAGATATTGCACATCGGTCATAGTCAGTTATTTTTCGGCGATAATGCCGAGTATTTAAAGAGCGATGCGGCAAAAATCTTCTCTCGAAGCGGAGGTAAGAAAAATGAGTAATTTAATTTCCGCAATATCAGGATATATGGCGTATCCGTTTGTGCGTTACGCCCTGATTGTCGGCGTTCTCATCGCCTTATGTTCATCACTTTTGGGGGTTATACTCGTCCTTAAACGCTATTCGTTTATCGGTGACGGCTTATCTCATGTTGCATTCGGAGCATTGTCGATTGCTACGGTTTTGAGAATAAACAATGAAATGATAGTTGTCCTTCCGATAACTGTTATCTGTGCAATCATTCTGCTTTGTGCAAAATCTTCAGCGAAAATAAAGGGAGATTCTGCTCTCGCAATGACTTCTGTCGGTACACTTGCAGTCGGCTATCTTCTGATGAATATTTTTCCCACATCATCAAATATAAACGGGGATGTCTGCGGAACGCTTTTTGGATCGACACTGATTCTAACCCTTTCTCTTTCGGATGTATGGCTTTGTATAGGCTTGTCAGCGGCTGTAATCGCTGTTTTTGTACTTTTTTATCATAAAATATTTGCCATAACCTTCGATGAAAGCTTTGCCGCATCAACCGGCATCAGAGTTGGAGTCTTTAATATGCTTATCGCCGTAATATGCGCCGTTATAATTGTTCTTGCAATGAATCTCGCGGGTTCATTGCTTACATCTGCACTGATTGTGTTCCCCGCTGTTTCGGCGATGCGTGTATTTAAGAGCTTTCGCAG
The DNA here is from genome assembly GCA_905201285.1 of uncultured Eubacteriales bacterium. Taxonomy (GTDB): domain Bacteria; phylum Bacillota; class Clostridia; order Monoglobales; family Monoglobaceae; genus UMGS1820. Next base: position 8,015 of record CAJKNM010000049.1, read on the forward strand.
TGTAATAATTTGCTCAGCGGTATTATCGGTTATCTGTGCAGCAACGGGAATTCTCGCATCTATCCTGTTTTCAACTCCCGTCGGCTCAACGGTTGTAGCCGCTGATATTATTGCCTTTGCGTTGTTCTGCATAATATCAAGACTAAAGCGATGATATTTTTTGTAAAATGCAGCATCCATAAAATATTTTTCAAAATAATTATGAAAAAAAGCTTGACAAAATACGCATTTTCAGGTATAATAACAAACTGTAAAGTTTATTTGCTTTACAGTTTGTTATTATCGGAGTGATAAGTCTATGGATAAGTCTGTGGATAAAAAGGTTAAAATCGGCTTGCTGTTTTCGTTTTATCGGAATATGCTCACTGACAGACAGATTGAATGTATTGACTTGTATTATAATGAAGACTTGTCGCTTGCCGAAATAAGCGAGCATCTCGGGATTACGCGTCAGGGAGTGCGCGATAATATCAAACGTGCAGAGCACACGATGTATGACACAGAGGAAAGGCTCGGCCTTGCCGCAAGATTCCTCGGTATATCGGAAAAGCTTGAAAAAATCGACGATATAATCCGTGAGATTGAACAATCGCCGAATATCCGTACTTTGTCGGATGATATAAAACACAAGATTAATAAGATTTTGATGATAATAAGCGAGATTAATTCTGATGAACAGACGAGGTGATGTAAATGGCATTTGAGAGTCTTTCCGATAAACTTCAGAATACCTTTAAAAAGCTGAGAGGAAAGGGTAAGGTTGGCGAAAAAGATTTAAAAGACGCAATGCGTGAGGTCAAACTTGCCTTACTTGAAGCGGATGTTAATTTCAAAGTAGTAAAAGACTTTGTGAAACAGGTTTCCGAGCGTGCTTCCGGCTCAGAGGTTATGGAGTCGCTGACTCCCGCACAGCAGGTTATTAAAATCGTAAACGAAGAGCTTGTTTCCCTTATGGGCGGTGAGGCATCAAAGCTTGAAATCTCGTCTAAACCGCCTACGGTTATTATGATGGCCGGCCTTCAGGGCGCAGGTAAGACAACAACTGCGGCCAAGCTTGGCGGCCTGCTTAAAAAGCAGGGCAAGAGACCCTTGCTTTGTGCTTGTGACGTTTATCGGCCGGCGGCTGTTAAACAGCTTCAGGTTGTCGGCGGAAAGCTTGAACTCCCGGTTTATGCAGAAGAGGGAAACACCGACGCTGTCGGAATAGCCAAGGCGGGCTTAAAACACGCCCTTGCACATTCAAATGATGTGCTTATAATCGATACGGCCGGCCGTCTGCATATAGACGAAAAGCTGATGAATGAGCTTAAGGAAATCAGCGCCGAGGTTCATCCGACCGAAATTCTGCTTGTTGTTGACGCAATGACCGGTCAGGATGCAGTGAACGTTGCTGAAGCGTTTAACAAGGAGCTTGAAATAACCGGAGTTATTCTTACAAAGCTTGACGGTGATACAAGAGGCGGTGCGGCACTTTCTGTCCGCGCTGTTACTCAAAAGCCGATTAAATACTGCGGCATGGGCGAAAAGCTTACCGATTTAGAGGTGTTCCACCCCGATAGAATGGCTTCCAGAATACTCGGGATGGGTGATATGCTTAGTCTTATCGAAAAGGCCGAGAAGGCTCTCGATATGAAAAAGGCGGAGGAGCTTGAAAAAAAGCTTCGCACACAAAGATTTACATTTACAGACTTTCTTGACCAGATGGGTCAAATGCGGAATATGGGTTCAATGCAGGATATTTTAAGTATGCTTCCGGGTGTAAACCGAGATGCACTTAAGGATGTCAATATTGATGAAAAGAGACTTTCACACATCGAGGCGATAATAACCTCAATGACCCCGGGGGAGAGAGAACTCACCGATAAGCTCACCCCGTCGCGCAAGGAGAGAATAGCAAAGGGAAGCGGAACATCGATGACAGAAGTCAACGCACTCATCAAACAATTTGAACAGATGCAAAAAATGATGAAACAGCTTTCCGGCGGTCTTATGGGCAAGAAAGGAAAACGCCGCGGATTTTTCGGAGGTCTTGGCGGTTTCAGACGCTAATCCTAAAACTAACAGAAAAATAATTAAATTCATATATACTTTTGGAGGTAACAAAAATGGCAGTAAAAATTCGTTTAAAGAGAATGGGCGCAAAGCGTGCACCTTTCTATCGTGTAGTTGTAGCAGATTCAAGATTCCCGCGTGACGGCAGATTCATCGAGCAGGTTGGTACTTACAATCCGATGATTGATCCTCCCGCTGTTGAATTTGACGCTGAGAAGATTCAGAAGTGGATTGGCAACGGCGCTCAGCCCACAGACACAGTTAAGCGTCTGCTTAAAGAAAAGAACATTATCTGATTGCAGATGGCTTAAGCTATCTGTAAAGCACGGATACTTTGCAGGAAGGAAGTTTTTAAATGAAGGAACTTTTGGAGTTTATTGCAAAATCATTGGTTAAAAACCCGGATTTGGTTGAAGTTACCGTAAACGAGAAGGAAACGGCAACCGTACTCAGTCTGCACGTAGCAGATGAGGATATGGGCAAGGTTATCGGAAAGCAGGGAAGGATTGCTAAAGCAATCAGAACTGTTATGAAGGCAGCCTCAGGCAATGAGAACAAAAAAATCATTGTTGATATTATCTAATATCATAAGGGAGGCGGAATTTCGCCTCCCTTATGTCATATAATCGGAGATTAAATATGAAAAATGAAATACTTGAAATCGGTAAGGTCGTTAATACTCACGGTATACGGGGAGAACTGAAAATCCAGCCGTGGTGTGATGACCCCGAAATTTTTGATGAACTTGAATACATTTACATCGGCGGTGAAAAGTATACTATCACAAGGTCACGGTTTCATAAGACCTGTGAAATTGTTGCCGTTGAAGGTATTAATAATATAAATGAAGCTGAACCGTTAAAAAACAAAATCGTTACTGTTGAACGCGAAATGCTTGGCGAGCTTCCGGATGGAACATATTATATTGCGGACATTCTCGGTCTTGAGGTCAGATGCTCAGACGGTCGGGTTCTCGGTGTAATCGATAACGTTATAAGCACCGGCAGCAACGATGTTTATGAGGTTAAAAGAGACGGCAAAAAGCCGCTTCTCTTACCCGTGATAGACGATGTTATCAATGAGATAAACATCAATGAAGGATATGTAAGTGTTACTCTCATAAAGGGGCTGGCGGACGATGAGGTTTGATATATTAACGCTCTTCCCCGAAACAATCGAGGCTGTGTTAGGTGACAGCATTATCGGCAGAGCAAGAAAAAAAGGCATAATAGAAGTAAATTGCGTTCAAATACGCGACTTCGCCTTTAATAAACACAAAAGTGTTGACGATTATCCTTACGGCGGGGGAACAGGAATGGTTATGCAGGCCGAACCTATTTTTCTTGCATACGAGAATGTTTGTAAGGGGCTTGAGTATAAGCCAAAAACCATTTATCTTTCGCCCCAGGGAAGAACATTCAGACAAGGAACAGCTAAAAGACTCGCAAAGGAAGACCATATTATATTGATTTGCGGTCATTATGAAGGTGTAGACCAGCGTGTTCTTGATGAAATTGTTGACTGTGAAATTTCCATCGGAGACTTTGTTTTAACCGGCGGTGAAATCGCTGCAATGGCGGTGGTTGACGCTGTTTCGCGGCTTGTTCCCGGCGTGCTTAAAAGCGAAGATTCTTTTTCTGAAGAATCGCATTATAACGGTCTTTTGGAATACCCTCAATACACACGCCCCGAGGAATGGCATGGCAGACGTGTGCCTGACATTCTTCTCAGCGGCCACCATAAAAATATTTGTAAGTGGAAGAGGGAAATGTCAATAATAAACACCTTCAATAAAAGGCGGGGAATGTTATCAAGGGTATCTCTATCTCAAAACGAGAAAGAACTTATAGATAATTTGAAGAATAAAAAGTCTGAAAATTAAACTTTTTTCAAAATTTTCCCGCAAAAAACAATAATTTTTTTATAAAACTGTTGTATTTAATATTTAAT
>CAJKNM010000050.1 GCA_905201285.1 uncultured Eubacteriales bacterium
AAAAAGCCGATAAAGCGTCATTCTTATTGAAATAACCTTCGGGTCACGTGCCGCCTCGGTCAGCATATTCAGGAACGGATTTATACTCTCATATGGGTACGAGAGCAGAACATCATGGTCGACAATCTGTGGTATAATCGGTTCATTTCTGTTAAGCTGAGGCGTCTGCTGCGGAACGCGTTTAGGAAAGACAAGGCTCGGGTCCTTACGCAGAATATCCTCGAACTCAAATAAAAATGACATATCCAGCGGAATGAAAGACGTGTTCTTTTTCGAGGGAACAGTATTTACAAAGCTTTTCTATCATTTCGGGTGAGATGTCACGTGTCAATTCCATACGAACAGGCGCAAGCTTTTTTCTGAGTTTTACTACCTGTTCCATTTGGTCGCGATAATTTAAGTCCTCATCATATACCTTTGATACATCAATATCCGCGTTTCTGGTAATACGCAGGACAGACTTTTCTTTAATCTTATATCCTTTAAACGCTTTAGGCATAAAATGTAGAATAAGTTCTTCCGAAAGAATGAAGCTTCCCTCCTCGTCCGGAATCTGTATAAGACGCGGCATCATATCGCTATAGCAAGGAATGATGCCGATTTTCTCCTTTTTGCCTTTTGATGAGAGTATAGCAAGCGCATATATTTCAAGACCTTTAAGGAACGGGAAAGGTTGTTTTCTTCCAACAATCATAACCGACAACAGGGGAATCATTTCTTTTAAGAAGTATTTCTCAAAGTAGTCGCATTGCTTTTTGTTGAGCTCCTTAAATCCGACAAGCCGAACGCCGTTTTCCGAAACCTGTTTCATTGTCGAAGCGTATGTCTCATCTTTTATGTGATTTAAGCGATTGACCTCATGTAAAACGGCATCAATCTGTTCCTGAGGGGTCATATTTGTCTTGTTATCGCGCGGAGGGTCGCTTAAAAGTTTCTGATCCTCAAGCGATCCAACCCTGACCATAAAAAATTCGTCAAGATTCGATTGAAAAATCGACAAAAACGTCAACCTTTCGCACAGCGGAACATTTTCGTTTCGTGCTTCTTCGAGAACCCTCTCGTTAAATTTAAGCCATGACAGCTCACGGTTGATAAATACATCATTTTTATGTGAATGTGTATGGTGTGAGTGTTCTTCATTGGTATTCATAACCTTATGCTCTCCTTTCAGAAAATTGAAAAACTTTAAGATTAGTCGCCGAAACAAATGCCTACCTCCTTTGCCTGTAAGACAATCTCACAGTCAGAGGGGACAAGCTTAAGCTTTCCGGCAACCTCGCTCAACGGAACGGCCTGTATTGACGTTCCTTTCACAGCGACCATCTTGCCGAAGTCTCCGTTCATTATGAGCCTTGCCGCCACTGCGCCGAGACGCGTTGACAAAACTCTGTCAAATGAGTCGGGCGAGCCTCCTCTTTGGGTATGACCCGGAACAGTAATTCTGACCTCCTGACCGGTTGCTTCGGTCAGCTGTTGTGCCAGTTCGTATGAAACCGACGGTGAACTGCTGCTTGCCCGCTTGCGTTTAAGCTCCTTTTTGGAAAGAAGACTGTCTTCTTTAGAAATTGCTCCCTCTGCAACTGCTATAATTGAAAACTTTTTCTTTTGTTTATAACGTTTTTTAACTGCGGCTATGACGTTGTTGATGTCATAAGGAATTTCGGGTATTAATATAACATCTGCACCGCCCGCTATTCCTGCGCTCAGTGTCATCCAACCGGTCTTATGACCCATTACTTCAACAATAAAAATTCTTCCGTGAGATGCCGCCGTCGTGTGTATACAATCTATCGCGTGGGTTGCGAGATCAACCGCACTCTGAAATCCAAATGTCATATCCGTTCCCCATAAATCGTTGTCTATGGTCTTTGGAAGCGTGACAACATTAAGGCCTTGCTCAGACAAAAGATTGGCCGTTTTGTGTGAGCCGTTTCCACCGAGAACAACAAGGCAGTCAAGCTTATTCTTTTTATAATTTTCTTTCATTGCCGAAACCTTATCAAGGCCGTTTTCGTCGGGTATATTCATCTTTTTAAACGGTTGCCGAGAGGTGCCGAGAATCGTTCCGCCAAGTGTTAGAATCCCCGAAAAATCGGACTCCTTCATCTTTACCATATTATTATAGATAAGGCCTTTATATCCCTCTTGAATCCCGTAAATTTCAATACCTTCTATATTATTATACAACGATTTTGCTACACCTCGCATTGCTGCGTTAAGGCTTTGACAATCACCGCCGCTTGTTAAAATTCCAACTCTTTTAATATTCATTTTATTCTCTCCCATCTGCCAAAATACGGCTTTTGCTTATGTATCATATAAGGATTAAGTCGAAGAGTGTAAAACTCTTACTTATTATAACATAAACCGACACTCAACACAATTAACAGTATCTTAATTATATGTTAATTGTGTATGAATGATACCTCTTTTATACAAACAGTATAACACTTAAACAGAATTTTTTCAAGACATATTTGTGTTACGACGTGTTTTTAAAGTATATTAAAGGATGTTATAAATTAACCGACTTTATTAATATTATGACTTGAATATAAAGAATAAATGTGTTATAGTATATAATAAAAGATTTTACATTACGGAAAGGAGACCAACTATGATAGATTGGAGAAAACTTGAAGAAAGGCCATATAAACCTCTTGCTGAACTTTCGCGAAGCGTTGCGGCAGACGGTGCTGTTCTGCTAAAAAATGAAGATAATGTTCTTCCTGTTACCTCAGACAGAACAATATCCGTTTTCGGAAGAACTCAAATTAACTATAACAAATGCGGAACGGGTTCGGGGGGTGCCGTACATACCGAATACACGGTAAACATTCTTGACGGAATCCTAAACAATAAAAACATTAATATAAACACCGAACTTGTTAAAGTATATAAAGATTGGATAGAAACTCATCCATTTGACAGCGGTAACGGATGGGTTATGCCGTGGTCACAGCTTGAGATGGTGCCAGGCGATGAGATTGTTAAGGCGGCTCGTGCTAAGTCAGATACTGCTGTTATTGTTATCGGAAGGACAGCCGGAGAGGACAGAGACGCAAAAGCCGACAAAGGAAGCTGGTTCTTGACTAATGAGGAAGAAGCCCTTCTCGAAGTTGTTTCAAAATACTTCGAGAAAACTGCCGTTTTATTAAATGTCGGTAATATAATTGATATGAATTGGGTTGAGAAGTATAATATCAAGGCGGTTATGTATGTTTGGCAGGGCGGTCAGGAAGGCGGAAACGCAGTGGCCGATTTGCTTTCAGGCAAGGTAAATCCAAGCGGTCGTCTATCTGATACCATCGCCTATGACATTGCCGATTACCCAGCTCACAAAAACTTCGGAAGCCCGACCTGCAACCTTTATCAAGAAGATATTTATGTGGGATATAGGTATTTTGAAACATTTGCAAGGAATCGCGTAATGTACCCATTTGGTTTTGGCTTATCATATACCGATTTTGACATAAACACTGTCTCCGTCTCTGAAAATGACAGAAAAATCACAGCTGAGGTCCGCGTCACCAATATCGGTAAGACGTCAGGGCGTGAGGTTGTTCAGATGTATTTTGAAGCACCACAGGGCAAGCTCGGAAAGAGCGTTCGTGAATTGTGTGGCTTTGCTAAAACCGGAATTATAAATCCCGGCGAGAGCGAGTCTGTTGTGCTTGAGGTTAAGGAATCGGATTTATCGGCGTATGACGACAGCGGAATCACAGGAAACAAATCCTGCTTTGTTTTGGAACAGGGCGAATATAATCTGTATATAGGAAAGTGCGTTCGCTGTGCCGAAAAGGTATTTACATACAATGTGCCCGAGATGGTTATTACCCAAAGACTAACCGAGGCAATGCCGCCCGAACAGGAGTTTGATATTCTTTGTCCGAGCCGCAGCGGCGATGGGTTTAAGCCGACATATAAAAAGGTTTCAACCAGAACGGTTGATTACAAAAAGAGAATTGCCGACAGCTTGCCGCCCGAGATTCCTTACAGCGGAGACAAGGGAATAAAGCTTATCGATGTGAAGAACGGGAAAAACACAATGAAGGATTTTGTTGCACAGCTTTCTGACACTGATCTTCGTTGTATTGTTGTCGGTGAAGGAATGTCTTCGCCTAAAGCGAGACCGGGTAACACCGGTGTATTTGGCGGTGTTACCGCACATTTGGCTGACCTCGGAATTCCTGTCATTGCTCTCTGCGACGGACCTTCCGGCGTACGTATGGATAACGGCGATACCGCAACAAGTATGCCGAACGGAACGCTTATTGCCTGCACATGGGATGTTGATGTGGCAGAGAAGTTATATGAATATGTAAGCATCGAGCTTTGTACACACCATTTTGATTCACTTCTCGGACCGGGTATGAATATTCACAGATACCCGCTAAACGGCAGAAATTTTGAGTATATGTCTGAGGATCCTTTCCTCACGGGCAAAATCTGTGCCGCTCTGGTTCGAGGTGCTGCTGTATACGGAAATTCGGCCACGATAAAGCACTTTGCGGCGAATAACCAAGAGTTTAAACGTTCATCTGTTGATGCAGCAGTGTCAGAGAGAGCATTGAGAGAAATTTATCTGAAGGGTTTTGAAATCGCTGTCAAGGAAGGCGGTGCAACCTCACTGATGACATCATATAACCCGGTAAACGGCCATTGGAGTGCAGTCAATTATGAGCTTAATACCGTTATTCTCCGCGATGAATGGGGATATGACGGATTTGTTATGTCTGACTGGTGGCCTACCCTTATGAAAGATCAGGGAGACTGTAAAAACCTCAGGGAATTGGTCGAGGCTCAGAACGATGTGTATATGCTGGCATCCGACTCGCTTCATTTAAACAGCAATATACAAGAAGGACTTGATAACGGAACGCTTACACGCGGACAGCTTCAAAGAAACGCAATTAATATTTTGAAGTACGCTATGAACTCACATTCATTTGAGTATTTTATTGAAAATGGCGGAATGATTGACTTTTCACTCGTTTCACAGGCAGATAAGCTAAAAACTGTATTTGAACACGGAGAAATGAAGTCGGATGATGTCATCGATATAACACTCAGCGGTGCAGGAAAGTACCTTATCTGTGTTGAATGTACAGCAGACGGAAATGAGCTGGCTCAATTTTCGATAGGATCAGCCATCGATAATGTGGCAGGGCCCCGAACCTCAATTAAAGGAGCGAACGGTGCCGAAACCGTAGCCTATCTTGATTATACCTTTAAGGGTGATGAAAAGAAACTTAAGATAAGCTGTCCGCCGGCAGTTAAAATTACGGCAGTTAAAATAAAGAAATAGCGCCATACTAAAAGCACCCCTTAAAAGCTTATGCTTTTAAGGGGTGTTCAAGTTAAACGACACTTAAACTTCCATAATTATCGGAAGAATCATAGGACGGCGTTTTGTCTTTGAATATAAAAATCCTCCTACATCATTTTTAATTCTTGTTTTTAAAGTTGTCCAGTTAAGGCTTGAACCGGATGTACACTGTTCAACAATATCAGCCGAAATACTGCGAATCGATTCCATCAAATCCTCAGACTCTCTTACATACACAAAGCCTCTCGATATAACATCAGGGCCGGATACACAGGTGCTCGACGATTTTTCTATTGACAAAACAATTATAATTATTCCATCCTCAGACAGGTGCTTTCTGTCGCGAAGGACTATGTTTCCTACATCACCGACACCGAGACCGTCAACCAACACTCTGCCTGACGGAACGGTTCCGACGAATTTCGCGCTTCTGTTTGAAAGTTCCATAACCCTGCCTATATCCGAGATAAATACATTCTTTGACGGGATACCGGTCTGAAGCGCAAGCTCCTTATGTCTGGAAAGATGCCGGTATTCACCGTGAACCGGAATAAAATATTTAGGCTTGGCAAGGGCGAGAATAATACGCTGTTCCTGCTGGCAGGCATGACCCGATACATGAACGTTATCCTGTCTCTCATAGACCACCTCGGCACCATGCTTTAAAAGTTCGTTTACTACATTCGATACGGTCTTTTCGTTTCCTGGGATAGGACTTGCTGATATTATGACCATATCGGTTGGTTCAATATTAATCTTTTTGTGAATCGAAAATGCCATACGCGTAAGCGCCGACATTGATTCCCCCTGACTTCCAGTTGTTACAATTACGATTTTATCCTTTGGGTATCTGTCCACCTCATCTAAATCGATCAGAGTATTTTTAGGTATGCTCATATAACCAAGCTCAATCGCAGCATTTAAAACATTCACCATACTCCTTCCGGTCACAGCAACCTTTCTTCCGTGTGTATGCGCCGAATTAATAATCTGCTGCACCCTATGTACGTTTGATGCAAAGGTTGCGATTATAATTCTCTTGTTAGCGCCCTTATCAAAAAGGTTTTCAAATGTTTTTCCGATTGAACGTTCACTCATAGTGAAACCGGGTCTGTCTGCATTCGTGCTGTCTGACATAAGCGCAAGAACGCCCTTATTTCCAAGCTCACCTATGCGGGCAAGGTCAATCATATCCCCGTCAATCGGCGTCGGGTCAATCTTAAAATCGCCCGTATGCAGAATTACCCCCGCCGGTGTGTGAAGCGCAATAGCAACAGCGTCAGCGATAGAGTGATTTGTGTGAATAAACTCGGCAGTGAAGCAGCCGAGCTTAACAGTATCTCCGGCCTCTACATTAACCAGCTTCGATGTGCTTAAAATGCCATGCTCCTTAAGTTTATTCTTTAATATGCCGAGAGTAAGCCTTGTTCCGTATACCGGTACGTTAAATTCCTTTAAAACATATGGCAGGGCGCCGATATGATCTTCGTGTCCGTGTGTTAAAACAATACCTCTTATTTTTTCCGCTATTTTGTGCAGATATGTGATGTCCGGTATAACACAGTCTATTCCGGGCATATCATCATCCGGAAAAGCCATTCCACAGTCGAGTATGATTGCATCGTTTCCACACTCAAATACATTCATATTTTTTCCTATTTCGTTTAGACCGCCAAGCGGTATCCATCTTATTTTTTCAGTTCTTCTCAAATTCATTCCTCCAATTTTCAGGGCATAACCTATAATGCCGCTGTTTTTAGAAACATAACAAAAATAATTGAAGCGTGAAACCTTCAATTCCAAAACAATATTGTAATATAGCTTTCTTCACTTGTCGGGACACGAACTATTTTATAACCTCCGGCAAAGCAAAACTGCTCTAATTCTATAAAGCATAAAAGTCAATATATGGTTCTAATTTAGCCATATATTAAATCCGAACACATATCACAATATCTATTATACATCATTTAATTCAATTTTGCAAGTCTTTTTACTTGATTTGTGAAAATTGTACTTAGTTCCTCCGCCGCTTCTGCGTCATATCCCTCGGTTATAATTTTTATACAATGCCTGTATTTTTCGGGAAGAACAAGAACCCAGCCGTTGTTGCTGTAAATTTTAATTCCCTCGGTCATATCGGTTTTTGAATTCTTGTATTTGGAATACAAGTTTTTAATAACCTCGGATTTCCTGCTGTTCGGGCATTCGATTTCTATCTCGCGGTGAATAAATATAGGAAGCTTCTTACAGAACTCGCTGAATTCAATCCCGCGGCTGTTTAAATAGTCAAGAAGAGCGACCGAAAAATAAATTCCGTCAAAGCAAAGCCTGAACTGCTCATCTAAACCGTTCTTTATTAAAAAGTTCAGAAATTCTTCATCCGAGGTTCCGCATTTTAAAATTTTAATTCCGGCATTTTTGAGCCTGTTTTCCAGCATTCTCGGTGCCGAAACCGGAAGCGCTGCTTCCTTTGTTTCAAAATGTTCGGTTAAAAGAATAATTGCGGCGGACAAAAACTGATTTTTGTCGAGTGTTATAGACTCTGTGCCCCTTATCGAACATAGCTTTCCGTTTCTGTCAAGCTCTGTGATAAACTGTTTTTTTATATTTTTATCTGCGTGTCTCTCTATCTCCGAAAGAAGAACCTCAAGTATATCCGAAACAGTTTCGGATTTTGTCTGAAGTTCCATATTCATTATAAAGTGCCTGCTTTTAATTATATTCAATATACTTTGAATATAAGATATGCGGAATTCTTTAACCGACATTGCCTCTCGTATATTCGCTACATCAGCACGATAAAAAACATTATTAAAAAATATTCCTTCAAGTATTTTTGTGTTTTCAGTTCCGAGGTTTGAACCGTCTGATTCTATAAACTCAATTTCAGGATAATAAATTCCGTCTGAATCCGATTGGTTAATATAAAGAGACATTTTCAATCCATAATATTTTGTGCCCGAGCGCATAACAGGCAGGGACGCATCGCCAAAAGAAAAAAGCCTTGCCCCCGATGATATTATTCCCGATGCGGCCGCCCCGGCAAGCATCATACAGACCGGTGCCGAGTCATAACCGAGTCCTATTCTCTCGCCGTTAAACATCGTTCCGAGTGCCGACCCGAGCTTAGCTATAAATTCAGGAGTTATGTCGATATTTACCTCTCCGTACAGCTTTCCGTCTCTGAAAAGATGTTCTGTTCCCACACTTCCCCATACAAGGTTGTCATTAACCCGTGTTCCTTTTTTTATTCTTTTGTTCTGCCATATTCTGATTCCCGAACGCAGGGTACAATTTTCTTCTATTCTACAGTCTGAACCAACAATTACATTTTCGTTTAGAACTGAATTCATTCCGACATTAACATTGTCAGCCAAAACAGCTCCGCTGATGATTGCGTTTTCCGATAAAGTACAGTTTCTTCCGATAATTGAGTGTGATATATCTGCGTTTGCCTTTATCGTACAATTTTCCGCCAAAAAGGTTTCTCCGCCTATTTTTGCACCGCGTTCTATTCTGCATCCACGCGAAATATATGCCGGCGTTTCAATTCTGACTCCGCTTTCAAGTATGACATTTTCTTCAATCCAAAGTCCCTCTTTAACCATATGTCCGTCAAGTCTGAAATCAAGTCTGTTATTCATTATTTCACTGTGGCATTTTTTATATGAATTTAATGAAGAGATAGTATTTGACGGCCTCTGAGAAACATAACCGTATATCCTCTTTTTTTGATTAAGGGCGGATTTTAAGATGGAAGTTCCATTAAGCTCGCCGTTTTCTGCGATTAAAGCTAAGGCCGACTTGTTGACAATAAAAATACCCTCCGATTCAAATTCAGTATTTGCCGAACGGTATCCGCTGTTTGATAGACCGGTTATTATATTACTTGAATTCAAGTTGACACGCATATTTCCTTCGCCATCGGTCACGGTTCTGAGAACGACTGTCATATCGGCACAATTTTCATTATGAACAGCTATCACTTTGTTAATATCTTCAGATGTTATTAAATTATTTTCTACAACAATAACAGATTCCTTACCCGAAAAAAAAGAAAAGTCATCGTCTTTTTTATAAACAAATATTTTTTTAACACCAAACCCGAAAAGATAATCTTTGATTATATCAATGACAGGCTTTCCCATAACTGTAAGCAAGAAAGCGTCATTTGCTCTGCAGAGCGGGCTTAGTGTGACCTTATCGGATGAATTAATTATGATTGCGTCCATTGGTTTCGGCTCCGTTTCGTTTAAAAGTTAAGTATAGTATGTGAATGAGTAAAATTATTATTCGTTTTTATAAAATTTAACTTTTCTTTTTAAGAGAATTGTTGTATAATAATATCATAAACAAAAGCGAAAGGATTTTTAACGTTATGGTGCATATAGGAAACGAATGGGATGAACTTTTAAAGGATGAATTTGAAAAGGATTATTATAAAAAACTTCGCGCAGTTCTTGCGAATGAATATAAAACACACACGGTGTATCCGGATATGTATGACATATTCAATGCGCTTAAGTATACCTCATATTCCGATGTAAAGGCGGTAATAATCGGTCAAGACCCCTATCACGGCCCCGGCCAGGCGCACGGTCTGTGCTTTTCGGTTAAACGCGGAGTAGAACCTCCTCCTTCGCTTAAAAATATTTTTAAAGAAATTAATGATGAACTCGGAATTCCGATTCCGAGCCACGGTGAGCTTACATCCTGGGCAAGGCAAGGCGTGCTTATGTTAAACGCTGTCTTAACCGTTCGTGCCGGTCAGCCAAACAGCCACAAAAGCATAGGATGGGAACAATTCACCGACAGGGTAATAGAGCTTTTAAACGATCGAAACGAACCCATTGTATTTCTTCTCTGGGGCGGGAATGCACGCAGAAAGGCACAGTTTGTAACAAATCCGATACATAAGATATTGACCTGTGCACATCCGAGTCCGCTTTCGGCTTATAATGGTTTCTTTGGCTGCGGTCACTTTATTAAATGTAACGAATTTTTAAAGTCCGTCGGAAAAGAGACGATAAACTGGGCTCTCGATTAAGAAAAACCGTGGTGGCTGTTTTTTCAGCCACCACAGTTAATTTTTATACTAAATTATAAAACGAATCTGAGGAAAGGAATTCAGCCGTTTCGCCAAGTTCCTCCTCAATTCTTAAAAGTCTGTTGTACTTTGCCACTCTGTCGGTTCTTGACGGTGCACCCGTCTTAATCTGCCCGGAGTTTACCGCAACGGCAAGGTCGGCGATTGTCGTATCCTCCGTCTCACCCGAACGGTGCGAAACTATTGCCGTATAGCCGGCTTTTTTCGCGGTTTCAATAGCGTCAAGAGTTTCGGTTAGCGTACCTATTTGGTTCACCTTTATCAATATTGAATTTGCTACACCGAGACGGATTCCTTTTTTTAGCCTTTTAGTGTTTGTTACAAATAAATCGTCTCCGACAAGCTGAACCTTTTTACCGAGCTTTTCGGTTAGCTTTTGCCAGCCTTCCCAATCCTCTTCTGCCATTCCGTCCTCTATTGAAATAATCGGATATTTATTCGTCCAGTCCTCCCAAAACGCAATCATCTCATCCCGACTTAAAAGCGTATTAGTCTTCCAGAACAGATAACTTCCCTCGTGACCGGCCTTTTTTGCTTCTTCATACATCTCGGTTGAAGCCGGGTCAAGCGCAATCTTAAAATCATCATATGGTTTAAAGCCTGCTTTTTCGACCGCTTCTATAATTAAAGTTACTGCATCCTCATCCTTTTCAAGATTTGGTGCAAACCCTCCCTCGTCACCGACCGAGGTCGAAAGTCCCTTCTTGTTAAGAACACCTTTCAGAGTATGAAAAACCTGAGCACACCAACGCAATCCTTCAGAGAAGGTAGGCGCACCAACCGGCATAATCATAAATTCCTGACAACTGAGCGAATTCGCCGCGTGCTTGCCTCCGTTAATAATATTCATCATAGGCAAGGGCAGAGTTGACGCGTTTGTTCCGCCGATATAGCTGTAAAGCGGAAGTCCAACCGCAACAGCACCCGCCTTTGCGCACGCGAGCGATGCACCTAAAATTGCATTAGCGCCAAGCCTTGATTTATTTTCTGTTCCGTCAAGGTCAATCAGAACCTTGTCAATAAGCTTTTGGTCAAGCACATTCATACCTATAAGTGCATCACAAATCTCATTGTTTACATTGTTTACCGCGTTCAGAACGCCCTTTCCCATATATCTGTTTTTATCGTCATCACGAAGCTCACACGCTTCAAACGCACCTGTGGATGCACCCGACGGAACAGCCGCTCTGCCTAATATTCCGCCGTCGGCACGAACTTCAACCTCAACGGTAGGGTTACCTCTTGAATCAAGTATCTCTCTTGCAACTACATCTTCAATGCCAATATAAGCTTTCATCATAATCTCCAATCCGCCGTCACTTACGGCTCAAATAATATTTTATATTATTCTTACTCGGCTCAGAAAAAATATACAGCCGATTAAAAAAATCGGCTGCACTTATAATTATTCGCCTCCGGTCCTTTTTAATATGCCAAGCCTTATAAGGGTCTTGTCATTTTAGGACTAAACGCGTTTTTTGTTATAGTT
>CAJKNM010000051.1 GCA_905201285.1 uncultured Eubacteriales bacterium
GGTGAAAGAATTGAAACAGGGTATTCATCCGGATTACAAGCAGACAACAATTAAGTGTGCCTGCGGTAATGTAATTGAAACAGGTTCTACAAAAGAAGATATCCGTATCGAAATTTGCTCAGCTTGTCATCCTTTCTATACAGGCAAGCAGAAGCTGGTAGATACCGGCGGTAGAGTTGATAAGTTCAGAAAGCGTTATGGTATTTCTGAGAAATAATCAGCACTTATCGAATGATTTAAGGCAGAAGTTGAATTGTGCCCATATGGGCGGAGTATACCCTGCGTAAAGCGCAGGGGGATTCCGCTTGCAGGGTATTGGTTCGGCTTCTCTTTTTTTGTATTATTCTATAGAGAAACAAAAAGAAGAAACGGAGAAAGCGTATGATTAAAGGCGTAATTTTTGATTTTAACGGAACATTGTTTTTTGATACCGAGAAACACGAAAAGGCATGGGGAAAGTATGCCGAACAAATACTCGGAAGAAAACTCACAAAAGAAGAGAATAACTCAATTATGGGCAGAAACAATAAGCTGATTCTGAAATTTTTGCTCGGCAGGATGCCGAGTGAGGAAGAAGAACGCAGAATGGGCGGCGACAAGGAAGAAATGTACAGAAAAATGTGCAGAGAAGAAGAAAACGGCTGTCACCTTGCCCCCGGTGCGGAAGAATTTTTGGATAAGCTAAAGGCGAAAAACGTTCCGATGGCGATTGCGACCTCATCTGATTTGGGAAACGTGAACTTTTATTTTGAGATGTTTCATATCGATAGATGGTTCAGCCGTGACAGAGTGGTTTATGATGACGGAACGATAAACGGAAAGCCCGCGCCGGACATATATCTGAGGGCGGCGGACAGGTTGAAGCTGAGACCGGAGGAATGTGTGGTGTATGAGGACGCTGTTTCCGGAATCAAGGCCGCGAGAAATGCGGGAATCGGTGAAATTGTGGCTGTTGCTTCGGCGAATACTCCGGAAATACTCGGTGCACAGGATGGCGTAACAAGGGTTATAACCGACTATAGAAACGAATAGACTGATAAAAATTTCAATCGGTTTTTATAAGTAATATGGCTTAATACGTATCTCAAAGGTTTAAAAAATTGTGTGGACTTTTTATAAGTTCTGTGATAAAATTATTATAGCATATGAATTAATTTGAGGTGAGGGTATGTCGGTTAATTGGACTCAGCAACAGCTTGACGCGATTGAGTCGCGCGGCGGAAATATTTTGGTTGCGGCGGCGGCAGGAAGCGGAAAAACAGCGGTCTTGGTAGAGCGTATCATAAGAATGATAACCGATACCGAGAATCCGGTTTCGATTGACCGTCTTCTTGTGCTTACCTTTACCGATGCGGCGGCGGCGGAGATGAAGCGAAAGATTTCGGCCGCGATTGATAAAAAGCTGGAGGAATATCCGGATGACGAATGGCTGAGACAGCAGAGTATAAGAGTCGGCTCAGCCTGTATATCAACCATACATTCGTTTTGCAGAAGAATCATCACGAACAACGCACATCTGACGGACTTGCCGTCTGATTTTGGTATGATAGAGGAAAACGAAAATAAGGTGCTGAAGGTACAGGCAGTAGACGAGGTGTTAGAGCTTTTTTATTCAAAAATCGATGAACAGCCGGGTTTTAGTAACCTTGTTATGGGATATGGCGGAATAAAAAATGACGACACACTTCGTGAGGTCGTTCTTAAAATGTATGATTTTATCCAAAGTCTGGCATATCCGGGCAGATGGTTTAAATATGTGCGTGAGAGCTATCGCGAGGTGTGCCGCGGCAGAGAACTTGACGATACTGTGTGGTTTAAGCCGCTTATCGAACTTATATATAGCTATGTTCTGAATATTTCGGATATAATCGACGCTTTATATGATATTGCCGATAAAGAATTTATGCCGGATAATTATCACGCGGTTTATTACCGCGAATTAAAGACGGGTTTTATAAATGAGGTTAATCAAATCGGTGACATCTTCAGTCAAAGCGGAAAAACGGCACTTTTCAGCTTTATAAAGGGTTTAAAGCTTCCGACAGAAAGAAATCAAAATGATTATGACCCTGACCTCAAAAAGAGAATAGGAGATTTAAAAAAGATTATAAAGGATAGCCGAAAAGCGGCAGAGACGCTTATCGGTGCGTTTGATACAGAGAATACCGAACGTTTAAAACAATGCCTGCCGACGGTCAGAACACTCTGTAATATAGTTAGACTGACAGAGCGGACGCATAAAAAACTAAAACGCGAGCGCGGTCTTATAGATTTCAGCGATTTAGAGCATGGCCTGCTTAAGCTTGTGTGTAATTCAAGAGGTGTTGAGACGCCGCTTTGCGGAAAACTCAGAGATTATTATGAAGAAATATTGCTTGACGAGTTTCAGGACACCAACAGCCTTCAGTTTGAGATTTTCAACCGAATTTCAAAGAAAGACGGAAGCCTGTTTATGGTCGGAGATGTTAAACAGAGCATTTATAAGTTCAGAAACGCCGACCCGTCAATATTCCTGCGTCTTTATAAGGAATACGGAAACGGAAACGGAGGCAAGCTGATTAGGTTATTTAAAAATTTCAGAAGCCGTGATGAGGTTGTTGACAGCGTAAACTATGTGTTTTCGAAAATAATGAGTGAAAAGGCGGGAGGTATCGATTATACCCCCGAGGAATATCTTATCCGGGGTGCTCAATACGCTTCGGGCGGAAATTATACGACCGAGCTTATGATTCCCGATGCTGTTGAAAATAATGACGAAGAGATTCCGCCCGAGAAACAGGCGGCTGAGCGTATTCGCAGATTGGTCTGTGATGAAAGACTTCCCGTTACCGATAAAGAGAGCGGAAAATTAAGACCGGTCAGATATGGAGATGTTGCCGTGCTTGCTCCGGGCTGGGCCGATTGCAGCAAGGTAGAGAAGGCGCTCAATTCGATTGGGATTCCGGCAATGTGTGAAAAGAGCTGTCATTATCTTGATTCGATAGAGGTTTCCACAATTATGGCATTTCTTCAGATAATTGACAACCCCGTTCAGGATATTCCGCTGATAGCGGTTATGCGTTCGCCGATTTTTGCTTTCAGCGGTGATGAGCTGGCAGAAATCAGAGCGTGCTGCCCTGAGGGCAGATTTTATGACGCGGTTTGTGCCGCGGCGGAATCAAATGAAAAAACAGCGGAATTTTTGAATACGCTGAACGGGCTCAGAAAGTGTTCGGGATATATGGGCGTGGACGAGATTGTGCGGAAAATCTGTAATGACCTCCATTATATTTCGATTGTCGGAGCGATGGACGGGGGCGAGCTTCGCAAGGCAAATATCAAGCTTCTTTTGGCTCGATGTGCCGACTTTGAAATGGGCGCAATGACAGGACTTTTTAACTTTGTTAAGTACATCGAAATGATGAGGGACAACGGGAATGATTTAAAGTCGGCATCGAGTGACGCTGATTTGGGTGATGTTGTTCAGGTTATGACGATTCATAAGTCTAAGGGACTTGAATTTCCTGTTGTGCTTATGTACGGTATGGAAAAGAACTTTAACTATACCGATATAAACAAAGGAATCATATGGGATTCCAGCCTGGGCATAGGCATAAGCTATGTGGACACGAACCGCCGCATCAGATATAACATTCCGGAGAGAACAGTGGTTAGGGAAAAGATGCTCCGTGACATCAGAGCCGAACAAATGAGGCTTTTGTATGTGGCAATGACCCGTGCGAAGGAAAAGCTTATCATATCAGCAAGGCTTCACGCAAAGGGAACTATGTACAAAAAGGTGAGCTTTGATTCAGACGGCAGAATATATCCTGTGTTTGCCGAAAGGGCGGATTCGATGCGTGAATGGGTATGGTCAAGCATATTGCTGCATCCCGACGGAGGACGGCTCAGAGAGCTGACGGGAAGGAAGGATATAGTTCCGACGGCTGAAGGCCTTGCGGAATTCGAAATATATTGCGGCGGTGAAATACCCGAAGAAAAGGGCCTGTCTGAGTCGGAAACCAATGAAATCGAAACTGAAATCGACAGTTCGGAAATAAAGGAAAGGCTCGACTATGTATATCCGTATTCGGGCGCGGCGAAACTTCCGATTAAGATGTCGGTCAGCGAAATGAAGCGGAGAAGAATGCCCGAGGAGGATTACAGCGTTGGACTTTTAAAGGCACCAAAGACGCTTGTGACCGGAACTGAGGAGATTAATGCCGCCGAACGCGGAACGGTTACGCATTTTGTTCTTCAGCACATTGACATATCAAAAACCGAGACGGAGGAACAGATAAAAGAACAGACCGACGATATGGTAAGAAGCGGAATTCTGACGCTCAGACAGAGCAAGGCGGTGAATACCGCCGCTGTTTTCGGATTTTTTGAAAGCGAGGTCGGGCGTCGGCTCAAAGCCTCGGAGAGGTTTGAAAGAGAATATGACTTTTATATGCTGATTCCGCCGGATGAGGCGGAACCGGGTCTTAATACCGAAGGGGCAGAGGACGTAATCCTTCAGGGTATTGCTGACTGTTTCTTCTATACGGATAGCGGGATAGTTTTGATTGACTATAAGACTGACCGGGTGAGCCGCGACGGGGCGCACAAGCGTGCTGAAACTTATAGAATTCAGATGGAATACTACGCACGCGGCCTTGAAGCGATTCTTCAGGTTCCGGTTGAGGAAAAATATTTATATTTTTTAAGCTGCGGCGAGACGGTGCGTATGTAGAGCGTTTTTGTGCACCGTATATAATGAATAGGAGGAATTTTTGTGAAAGGTTTAATTTTATCTATTACCGCCGGGCAGGGGCATAACCAGACGGCAAAGGTTTTAAGCGACTGCTTTAATGCAGAGGGCATTGAATGTTTATATATGGATTCGCTGAAATACATAAATCCGCTTTTGTCGGAATCGGTGTCTAAGATATATCTGATGTCTACCAAGAGTATTCCCAAGATATACGGAAAGATTTACAGAAGGTTTGAAAACAGGCCGGTTGATGATATGCACGGCCTTCCGAAGCTGACCAATAATATATTGGCAAGGGCTCTGCTTAAAAAGCTTCACAGCGAAAATCCGGATTTTATAATATGTACACACGTATTCGCGGCTCTGCTTGTGACCGCTCTTAAGGGATATATCAGCGATGATATTATGACGGTGGGAATTGTAACGGATTTTACTATTCATCCCTACTGGGAGGATACTCACCTTGACTATTATGTAACACCGAGCGAGGGTCTTAACATTCAGGCACTTAAAAAAGGGATTCCCGAGAATAAAATTCTGCCGTTCGGCATACCGATTGACCCTAAGTTTTCAAAAAGACTGCCGCGTGAGAAAGCGTGTGAAATTCTGGGCATAGATGACAGAAGAACGGTTCTTGTGATGAGCGGAAGTATGGGGTTCGGCAATGTTATTGACGAAATTAAGGCGCTTGACAGGGTTGATGGAGATTTTCAGATTGTGACAATCTGCGGCAATAACAAAAAGCTTAAAAAGCATATTGACAATACCGAGTTTTCCAAAAAAGTATATAATTATGGTTTCGTGAATAATGTAGACGTTTTTATGGATGCGGTCGATTGTATTATTACCAAGCCCGGAGGACTCACCACGAGTGAGGCTTTGGCTAAGGGTGTTCCGATGATAATGAGTAACCCGATTCCCGGTCAGGAGGACAGAAATGTTGAATTCCTGCTCAACGCGGGTGCGGCGATAAAGGTAAGCCCTACATATCCGATTGACGATGCGATATATCAGCTGTTCAGCGGAAAGCGGCTTAAACTGATAAAAGAAGCAATCCGAAGTCTCGGAAAGCCGAATGCGACAAAACATCTTGTTGAATTCATAGCCGATAAAGCATAACATAATAAATTTGCACATAGATATTAAATAAGAATTTTTATTAATACAATTACGCAGTAATTGACAAAATAAAAATGAGATTTATAATATCGGAGGTGCAAAAATGATAATTCATATAGTGACCGCGGGCGAAAGTCTTTCTCAGCTTGCGGCTGAATATGGTGTAGATATTCGAAATTTAGCGGCAGATAACGGAATTTCAACAAATGATTCGCTTGTTGTCGGACAGGCGTTGGTGGTTCAAATCCCGGAGGTTGTGCATACGGTTCAGAGGGGCGAGACGCTGACATCGATTGCGGCGGCGTACGGAATTACCGCTGTCGCCCTGCTTAGAAACAATTTTTGGCTTAAGGGTTCATCGCGGCTTGTCACCGGTGACAGAATTGTTATTTCGTATAGTGAACAACAGAAGAAGGGCACGTTTTCGACAAACAGCTATGCGTATCCGTATGTAAACAGCGGACTTTTAAGAAGCCAAATGCCGTATCTCACATATTTCACACCGTTTACCTATGGCATAGCGGCAGACGGGGGTTTGGTTGATTTAAACGATGGAGAAATGAGAAGAATAGTCGGGGAGTACGGAACGGACACCCTTCTTCATTTGTCTACGCTGACGGAGGGCGGAGGCTTCAGCAGCGAACGTGCAAGTATGATTTTTCAAAATGATGCTATGCGCGAAAGGCTGACAGATGATATAATACAAACGGTCGATGAGAAGAATTTCAGCGGTGTGGATGTGGATTTTGAGTTTATAGCGCCGTCTGAGAAGTATGATTATATACAGTTCCTTCAGGAGCTTCGCCTAAGGCTGAATCCACAGGGAAAGCTCCTGTTTTCCGCGGTTGCGCCTAAGACCTATGATGACCAGCCGGGAGTGCTCTATGAAGGGCACGATTATGCCGGAATAGGAGCGGCGGTGAATTTTGTGCTTTTAATGACATATGAGTGGGGATATACCTATAGCGAGCCGATGGCGGTTGCGCCGCTTCCGAGTGTCCGGCGCGTTGTCGAGTATGCGACAACAAGAATTTCGGCAAACAAGCTGTTTATGGGTATCCCGACATACGGATATGACTGGACTCTTCCATACGTGAAGGGCGGTGCGGGAGCGCCTTCAATTTCGCCGGTCGAGGCGGTGAATCTTGCACGGCGGTACGGAGCGGATATACTCTATGACGAAACGGCACAGTCACCGTGGTTCAGGTATACCGATGATGACGGACGGCTTCACGAGGTTTGGTTTGAGGACGCGCGAAGTATATCGGCAAAGCTTGCGCTTGCAAACCAATTCGGACTTTACGGCATAGGCTATTGGAACTCTATGCGCGACTTTCCGCAGAATTGGGTCATTCTGAATGCGGAGTATGATATTTTAAATCTTTTGCTTTTGTAAACAAATTCTGTAAAATAAAAATTCCTCAAAAGTGATTGACAAACAAATGACGGGTTGTTATAATAAATAACAGGTATGCCGGCACGTGAATTTTATGTGAAAAGAGAGGCTTAGATGTGCTGACAGGCCTCTTGCCTCCTCTTTTATAAGAGGAGGTTTTTATATTTGTGCCATTGCGGCTCATATGAGGTGAAAATAATGTATAACCCAAAATCAATGAAGGCGGACGAGTTTATCTCGGACGAGGAAATTAAATCAACTCTTGAATACGCCGAAAGGAACAAGACCAACATTGAGTTGATTGACGGCATAATCGAAAAGGCAAAAGAACGTAAGGGTCTCACTCACCGTGAGGCTTCCGTCTTGCTTGCCTGCGAGCTTCCCGATAAAATAAGCAAGATTTTTGACCTTGCCGAACAGATAAAGAAAGATTTTTACGGCAACAGAATCGTCATATTCGCGCCGCTGTATCTCTCGAATTACTGTGTGAACGGCTGTGTCTATTGCCCTTATCATATGAAAAACAAGCATATACCGCGGAAGAAGCTGACTCAGGACGAGATAAGAAAAGAGGTGACAGCCCTTCAGGATATGGGACATAAGCGGCTTGCCATAGAGGCGGGTGAGGACCCCAAAAATAATCCGATTGAGTATATTTTAGAGTGTATAAAGACCATATATTCAATCAAGCATAAAAACGGCGCTATCCGCAGGGTGAATGTGAATATTGCCGCAACAACCGTTGAAAACTATCGAAAGCTTAAAGATGCGGGCATAGGTACATACATCCTGTTTCAGGAGACGTATCACAAAAAATCATACCTTGAACTTCATCCGACAGGGCCGAAGCACGATTATGACTATCATACCGAGGCGATGGACAGGGCGATGGAGGGCGGAATAGACGATGTAGGGCTCGGCGTTCTCTTCGGACTTGAAATGTATAAGTATGAATTTGCGGGGCTTCTGATGCACGCAGAGCATCTCGAGGCGGTTCACGGCGTAGGGCCGCATACAATCAGCGTTCCGAGAATCAAGCGTGCCGATGATATAGACCCGGACGTGTTTGATAACGGCATATCCGATGAGATTTTCGCTAAAATCTGTGCCCTTATCAGAATAGCCGTTCCATACACGGGTATGATTATTTCGACAAGAGAGTCACAAAAGGTTCGCGAGAAGGTTATCCGCCTCGGAGTTTCACAGATTTCGGGCGGTTCACGAACATCTGTCGGCGGCTATGCCGAAGAAGTCCGCCCAACGGATACCGAACAGTTTGATGTATCGGATCAGCGGACGCTTGACGAGGTTGTTCGGTGGCTTATGGAGCTTTCATATATCCCGTCATTCTGCACGGCGTGCTATCGCGAGGGAAGAACGGGTGACAGGTTTATGAGTCTTTGTAAGAGCGGACAGATACAGAACTGCTGTCACCCGAATGCGCTTATGACGCTTAAAGAATATCTTATGGATTATGCGGCCGAGGACACGAAAAGAATCGGTGAAGAACTGATATTGACTGAGCTTAATAATATTCCTAAGGATAAGGTGCGGGAAATATGTGCCGAGAATCTCAAAAAGATTGAAGAAGGAATCAGAGATTTCAGATTTTAAGGGGGCGGAATAAATGAGTTTAAACGATACACCGTCAGCGGTTCGTGTTCATATCGGCTTTTTCGGCTGCCGTAATGCGGGGAAGTCAAGCCTTGTCAACCGTTTGACAAATCAGGAACTTGCTGTCGTTTCGGATAAAAAGGGGACAACCACCGACCCTGTGACAAAGTCGATGGAGCTTCTTCCCATAGGCCCGGTTGTGATTATCGATACGCCGGGTTTTGATGATGAGGGTGAACTCGGAGAGCTTAGAGTAAGGCGGACGCGGCGGATTCTGAATCGGACGGATGCGGCGATTCTTGTGGCCGATGCCGAAATCGGCTTAAACAGCTTTGACCGTGAGCTGATAGAAATATTCAAAAATAAGAATATTCCGTACTTAGTCGCATATAACAAAAGTGATTTGAAGAAGATAAAAAACCTTTCCGATAACGAGGTATCGGTCAGTGCCGAAACAGGCGAGGGTATAGAAGAACTTAAAAACAGAATCGGCGGCTTAATCGCGCCGGACAGCGAAAAAAGGCTTCTTTCAGACTTGATTGAGCCGGGAGATACGGTTGTTTTGATTATCCCGATAGACAGTGCCGCACCTAAGGGAAGAATTATCCTGCCGCAGCAGCAGGCTCTGCGTGATATTTTGGATGTCGGGGCGATAGCCGCGGTTTGTCAGAGCGGTGAACTCAAAAAAACGCTTGATAGCTTAAAGGACAAGCCCAAAATGGTGATAACCGACAGTCAGGCGTTTGCTGAGGTGTCAAAAGACACGCCTGAGGACATTCCGCTTACATCGTTTTCTATATTAATGGCGAGGTACAAGGGATTTCTCGATTCCGCGGTAGATGGGGTGTGTGCAATCGGGAACTTAAATGACGGAGATACTGTTTTGATTTCCGAGGGCTGTACTCATCACAGACAGTGTGAGGATATAGGAACAGTCAAAATTCCGAAGCTTCTTCAAAGACATACGGGGAAAAGTATTAATATAGAAACATCATCGGGAGGGGGCTTCCCGGAGGATTTGTCAAAGTATTCGCTTATAATTCATTGCGGAGGCTGTATGATAAATGAGCGTGAAATGCACTATCGCATAAAGTGCGCTGAGGACGCGGGGGTTCCCGTAACGAATTATGGTACGGCGATAGCATATATGACAGGAATTTTAAAGAGAAGCCTTAAGCTGTTTCCGAAGCTTTCAAAAAAGATAGGGTCAGAATAGAATAATGAGAAAATGAAATTTTTCACGTTTTTATAATATCTTGCCGAAAATAACTTTTTCGGCAATCTAAAATAACCGGTGATTCACCGGTTATTTGTGATATTTACCTCCGTTTGAGATATTAAAAGCCCGATAGAGCTGCTCCAAAAGGACAACCCGCATCAACTGATGCGGAAATGTCATCTTTGAGAAGCTTAGCTTAAAGTCGGACTTGGCTTTAAGCTCGTCACAGATTCCCATAGAGCCGCCGATAATAAAGACAATATCGCTGTTTCCGCCGGCGGCGGTTTTTTCAAGAAAGTCCGAAAATTCGGTTGAGCTTTGCTGCCTTCCCTCTATGCACAGGCTGATAATATAGGCGTTTTTAGGAAGTCTCTCAAAAATCCTCGCGCCCTCATTCTTCAAAACCAATTCCCTCTCCCTGTCGCTTGGGTTATCGGGTGTGGGATCGTCTTTTACCTCTATAATATTTAACTTGCAATAACGTTTCAGACGTTTGGAGTATTCGGCGATTGCGTCGCTGAAGTATTTTTCTTTTATTTTCCCTACAACCATAAGTGTGACCGAAAGCATAAGCACGCCCCTTTATGTATTAATCAGATTGAAAAGTAATAGCCTACACCGCGTTTTGTCATAATATATCTCGGTTGTGAGGGGTCATCCTCAATCTTTTCACGAAGGCGGCGGATGGTGACATCGACAGTACGGACATCGCCGTAATATTCATAGTCCCAAACGTATTCAAGAAGGCTCTTGCGTGAGAAAATCTTGTTTGGCTGAGACGAAAGGAATTTAATCAGCTCAAATTCGCGGACGGTCAGCTCAATCATTTTATCATCTTTATAAAGCTCATAGCGGTTACAGTCAAGGCGGAATCGGCCGATTTCGATAGTATCGACTTCTTCTTCCTGGACGGGTTCAACCTCCATACGGCGCATATTTGCCTTAACACGCGCAAGAAGCTCTCTCATACTGAACGGCTTGGTTATATAATCGTCTGCTCCGATTTCAAGGCCGAGAACCTTATCGACCTCGTCCTCTCTGGCTGTGAGCATAAGAATCGGAACAGCCGATGATTCGCGGACTTTCTTGCATACGTCAAAGCCGCTCATCTCAGGCAGCATAACGTCAAGCAGGATTAAGTCGGGTCTCTCGGACTGTTCGGCGGGAAGAGCCTTCTCAACCGCCTCAAGGCCGTCATATGCTTCGGTAACCGCATAACCCTCTTTCTGAAGATTTAGTTTTAAAATATCCACAATACTTTTTTCGTCATCTACAATAAGTATCTTTTTGCTCATTTTTGTCCCTCTTTTCATTCCCGAAAAGCAATTTCAGTAAAAAACATAGTTCAGCGGGTCAACAAACTCACCGTTGATTTTGATTTCAAAGTGAAGATGCGGCCCGGTGCTGTTGCCCGTGCTTCCGACGAGGGCAATTTTATCACCGCGTCTGACACTCTCGCCCTTTTCGGCCAGAAGCTTGCTGCAATGCCCATAGGCGGTTTCTATGCCGTTTCCGTGGTCGATTATGATATAGTTGCCATAGCCGCTCATCTGTCCCGAAAAGGTAACGGTTCCGCCTGCCGCCGCAAGGATGTCAGTGCCCGAATCCGCCCCGATGTCGATGCCGGTATGCCTCCTGCCGCTTCGGCTTCC
>CAJKNM010000052.1 GCA_905201285.1 uncultured Eubacteriales bacterium
AAGAAACATACTCAACCGCGTCATTCAAGCCGCGATAGTAATGCTTGGCGTGGTGTATCAGAGTTAAAGATAACGAATCATTAGATAGTGCGCTTCGCCGTTTTAAACGCTCGTGTGCTAAGGCTGGTGTTTTATCAGAAGTCAGAAAGAGAGAACACTACGAAAAGCCCAGCGTAAGACGTAAGAAAAAGTCCGAGGCTGCAAGAAAACGTAAATTCAGATAGTTTATGTTGGCGAGGGGTTATCCCTCGCCATTTCGTTTATGCATACTTTTATACTCGGTCGGAAGCATCTGATAAGCTTTCTTGAATTCGGATGAGAACTTGCTTTGACTGTCATATCCCACCGATTTGGCGGCTTCTGATATGCTGACGCCGCATCTTAACAGCTGTGTTGCTTTCTCCATTCTATGCTCTTTTATGTGAGCTGCTATTGAGTTCCCGTATACAGACTTGAACAAAATCTTCATTGTTGACGGATTTATCGGAAATTGCCGCGACAGTTCTTCGATTGTAATCCTTCGGTCGAGATTTTCGGTTAATCTGTCGTGAATTTGTTTTATCATTTCTATCTGGTCGGGTCTGAAGCCGTTTGTCTCTCTGACCGACTTTAAGTCAAGCCGATAGAGATAAAGGAAAAGTTCTTGAAGCTTTAGCTTATAATAGGCATATTTAAGCTCGGCGGGGACCCCGAAAAAGCCGTCAAATATGCCTTTTGTTGTTTCCGAACCGGGAAAGGTAATAAAATCCCTCTCGGTACAGAATTTTTTATAGATACTGTCACCGGTGACGGGAGTTTCGGTCAAAAGCTCGGTCAGATTCTGATTGCAATTTTTTAAGTCAACATAAATCGAAAGCCCACTATAGCTTCCGTTCGGGAAGGTTATGTCTAAGCCCGAGCATACGCCCTTTGTGTGAATTGCGAAATCGCCCGAACCGAGATAAACGGTCGAACCGTCCTGCGTTTTCCAGCCTATTCTGCCGCTTTGACAATAGTTTATTTCGATTATTTCGTTTTCGGGTTTATGCCGGCAGGAGCTTTCTTGTAAATTATATTCACAGAACGCAAGTTCTATTCCGGGGTATAATTTATAGGTATTTGTTTTTTTCATAGTAATTTATTCTCCGATAATTTTTATTCAGGACAGGATATTTCCATAACCTTTTCGATTGCGAGGTGAAGCATATTGCTCTGTTCGGTATCGGCGGCCTTATAATAAACCTCCTTGCCGCGGCGGCTGCTTACAATCAGATTATTCGCCTTAAGCCGGCTTAAATGATGTGAAACGGCGGGACTTGTCATATTGACAAGCGCCGAAATATTGGTGACACATTCTTCGCAGTGACAAAGAAGCCAGAAAATTCTAAGCCTGCTATAGTCCGAAAGCTGTTTGAAAACCTCTGCGACAATTTGAAAGTTGTCGGTTTTTTCAAGCTGTTCCCTTAAATGCTCTGCTCTTTCATCATCGTTGTGATGATGCGGAAGAACGTTTTCGCTCATAATTATCATCCTTTCATTTATTAATATTGCTGAAATTAACCCATTTAGAAATCTTTTTCGCCCTTTTGGGAGAAAGATAGGTTAAACTGTTGACATTTAACTTTTATTCTATTATACTGCAAATATAAAGATTAAACAAGTGCTTAATTGTTTAAATATTAAATTGTTCAGGAGGAATGAATTATGAAAAAAGCATATAAGATTGAGGTTGATTGTGCGAATTGCGCTAACTTAATGGAGGAAGCGGCAAATAAAACAGACGGTGTTAAAAGTGCGGCTGTTAATTTTATGCTTCAGAAGATGACGGTTGAATTTGATGAGGGCAAGGCACCCGAGGAGGTTATGCCTATGGTGCTGAAAAGCTGTAGAAAGGTTGAAGATGACTGCGAAATATTTTTCTGAGTATAAATAAAAAGAAAGGCGCGTGATATATATGAACAAAAAGCAGAAGAAGATGCTCGTTCGTATTATTGTTTCGGCACTGCTGTTGATTGGCGCAAGTATTATCCCGAAAACAGATTCGCTTAATCTTGTGAGACTTCCGCTGTACCTGGCGGCGTATCTGGTAATAGGCTACGATATACTGAAAAAAGCGGTCAAGGGCGTTATAAACCGCCGTCCGTTCGATGAAAACTTTCTTATGGCGGTCGCCACGGTCGGGGCTATTGCCCTTGCTGCTTATGAAAAGTCGGGTGACTTCGGCGAGGCGGTCTCGGTTATGCTTTTTTACCAGATTGGTGAACTTTTCCAAAGCTATGCAGTCGGGAAAAGCAGAAGAAGCATCACATCGCTTATGGATATTCGCCCCGACTATGCCAATATAGAAAAAGACGGAAATATCGAAAAGGTTGACCCCGACGAGGTTCCGGTGGGAAGTATAATTGTAATTCAGCCGGGCGAGAAAATTCCTATCGACGGAATAGTCGAAGAGGGTCAGTCTTCTCTGAATACTGCGGCGCTTACGGGTGAAAGTATGCCGAGAGATGCGAGAATGGGCGATGCCGTTATAAGCGGATGTATAAATATGACAGGTGTTTTGAAGATAAAGACAACAAAGGAATTCGGTGAGTCAACCGTATCGAAAATTCTTGAGCTTGTCGAAAATTCAAGCTCGCGCAAGTCGCGTTCCGAGAACTTTATTTCAAAATTCGCGAGAATTTATACCCCGGCTGTGTGCTTTAGTGCGCTTGCCCTTGCGATAATTCCGCCGGTTGTCAGAGGCCTTATTATGGGAATCGGCGCCGAGTGGCACGTATGGATATACCGCGCGTTGACATTTCTTGTTATAAGCTGTCCGTGTGCGCTTGTCATAAGTATTCCGCTCAGCTTCTTTGCCGGTCTCGGCGGAGCGAGCAGGGAGGGCGTTCTTATAAAGGGGTCAAATTATCTTGAAACCCTGTCACAGGTTAAAACCGTTGCCTTTGATAAGACGGGAACTCTCACAAAAGGCGTTTTTGAGGTGAACGGCGTTCATCACAACAAGCTCGTAAACGAAAAGCTTCTTGAGTATGCGGCGCTTGCCGAATGTTCTTCATCGCATCCAATAGCCAAAAGCCTTATGCAGGCCTGCGGCCGACAGCTCGACAGAGACAGGGTATCCGATATTAACGAAATCAGCGGAAACGGTGTGACGGCGATAGTTGACGGTATGAAGGTTGCGGTCGGAAACAGCAAGCTGATGAAAAGTCTTAACATACCATATCTTGACTGTCATTGTGTCGGCACCATTGTTCACATAGCTATTGACGGTGAGTATGCGGGGCATATCGTCATCTCGGACGTTGAAAAGCCCGGAGTCAAACTTGCAATATCAGAACTTAAACGGGTCGGTGTTGAAAAGACAGTTATGCTGACAGGTGATGCAAAGAAGGTTGCTGATAGGGTTGCGGCTGACCTCGGTGTGGATGAGGTCTATAGCGAACTCCTGCCGGGTGACAAGGTTGAACAGGTTGAAAGACTTCTCTCTAAAAACAAAAAGAACGAAAAGCTTGCCTTTGTCGGTGACGGAATTAATGACGCACCTGTGCTCTCGCGTGCCGATATAGGAATAGCGATGGGCGCGATTGGCTCGGACGCGGCAATCGAGGCGGCGGATGTTGTTCTTATGGATGATGACCCGATGAAGATTTCAAAGGCAATAAAAATTTCGCGGAAGTGTATCTCCATTGTTTATCAGAATATAATTTTCGCGCTCGGAATCAAGTTCCTTTGCCTGCTTTTAAGTGCGCTCGGTATAGCAAATATGTGGGCGGCCATTTTCGCCGATGTCGGTGTTATGGTTATCGCCGTTCTTAATGCGATAAGAGCACTTAAAACATCTTGAAGCATAGAAAAACCGCGGATTAGTCAGATAGTGATAAGGAAGTATTGAAATTATTGTTATCCGCCGGCAAGCAGAATGTACAAGTGAAACACGCATATCGTATTGAAAAGACGGTATGCGTGTTTTCGTTACACATATAAAGTACGCAAAATGGGTGAGGAATTTGGGTATTTATGTAATGCTTTTTTGAAAGCATAAAAGGCAACCCTTTCGGATTGCCTCTGCTGATATAAAAGAGTCTTTAATTATAAATGTTATAACTGTTGTCTGCCGTGTTTCATTGTCAGTATTAAAGCCAAAAAAGCAGATATAATCCTCGCAAAAGCCGTGCTCCACCAAATCATTATTTGTCCACCGAACAATGGCGGAAGTATCAGTATCAATAACAGCATAAGAATTGGCTCTATAAATGTTAAAATGTATGACAATAAACTCTGTTCGGTAGCATAAAAACTTGCGGTTGCGATTCGTATAATCGCAACGAACGGAACAGATATCAAGAATATAGGTAAAATATTTGCAATGTTATTGTTTACTTCCGACGATGCTCCGAAAAGAGTACCGATATTATATCTCAATATTATCATAGCAATACAACCGGCAAAAGCTAAAAATACGGCGAAACAATAAGCAAGTCTGCGAATGTTTTTTAAGCTTTCCCAATTTCTTTCGCCGTAGTATTTGCTCATAAGCGGCTGACTGCCGTCGCCGACACCCTGTAATATCAGATATATTATGCAAATAATATATGCAATACAGGCGTATGTTGCAATAGCTTCATCGCCGCCGTAGATAGCGGAAAATCGGTTTATGATAACCAACGATATATTCGGTGCTAATGCAAGACCGAATGGTGCAAGCCCAATCTTAAAAATTGGTTTGGCATATTTTGTGATATCCTTCAATGATATATGCGTGTGAAAATGCCTTTTTATTACAGAATAGGCAATAGCGATAACCATAGTAATGCCCTGCCCAATAACGGTTGCTATTGCCGCCCCGGCAATTCCCATATTCCAAATCCAAACGAACAGAAAATCAAGCACAATATTCGTTATAAAGCCGCAGACCATTGCAATCATTGCCCAAAGTGAACCGCCGTAATTCCGCATAAAAGGTACAAGACCTGTGCCAAATATTTGTAATACCGAGCCGATGGCAATAATGCGAATATATTCTGTTGCAAATGTTAAAACAGAATGTTGTGCTCCGAGCAGTTTTAAGATTGGTGCAGCGGATAAATATACTGTACCGGTAAGCAAAACTCCGATAAGCAGAAGAAGCCACCACGTACAAGCAATAAATTTATTTGCTCTTTCCTTGTTGTTTTCGGCTTTGCTTATTGAATAATGAACTGCGCCACCCATACCGATTCCTGTTCCGACCGCCTGAATAAATGCAACAATGGGATAGGCAATGTTGATAGTGGAAAGTCCTGAGTCACCTATTGTGTTTCCCACAAAATATCCGTCTGCAATGGCATAAACACCCGATAAAGCAAAAGAAAATACAGACGGAATTACATATTTGAAAAAAATCTTCGTGTTTTTCATTTCTTGAAACCTCTTTCCAATTCATTCGCTAATAAAGTGTTATAAAGCTTTGTCAGCTCCTGCATCAGTTCCAAGCGTTCCTTTCCGAGTATCTTATACACATTATGTTCCATATTCAAAACGGGCTCTATCAGTTCATCGCAATATTTTATTCCGTCATCGGTTAAGCTTACCAGACGTTCTCTCTTATCTCCGTCAGAAAAATCCAGCCTGACATATCCTCGTTGTTTTAAGTCACGGATAACTGTGCTAACCGTTGATTTAAGCAAACCAAATCCCACTGATATATCTTTTTGTGTTTGATTTCCGCTTGTTTTTAGTGCGTAAAGCACAACAAGCTCAGGATAACCTATACCCAGCATATTGGCAGCTTTAGCATACAGAGCGTTACCTTTTGCCCATATCGCATAAAAATTCTTGTTATTATCAATATTCATAATTTCACCTATATAATAGTATTTGCAAGTACTATTATAATGCTTATAAATACTATTGTCAAGTCTTTCGGATTAACTTTACAAATTTATAACTAAGTTTTAACTCTTAAAAATGTTCGGAATATATAAATACGAATATATAAATACTATAAATACATTTAGGAATTTTTGAAGCTGTCCGCCGAGTGCGAAAGCGAACAGGCGGATTTACAAAATCGGGTTGAAATTCTTAAGAAACAAATGAAATTCCGCAAGACTTTTTTGAGTCTTGCGGAAAATTACTCCCTTATCGGTGCTGTGATTAGCACCGCGGTTTTCTCTAATTCATAAGGCTTGATATGTAGTCGTTGTATTCGGTTATGTTCATTACTTCTGCCTCATCGAATTCAGAACATATTATATCTATAAGCTTTTTCGATTCAGGGTTATTTTCACATTCCGGATTGCACAGCAGAATAATTTTATCCATATTTTCCTGCATAGAAATGTATCTTATATAGCCTTCGAGCTTATCGGTGTTTTTGTCTGCGCAAATAAGTATATGCTTTTTTTCGGGAATACACAAATCTGATTTTGCGATTTTGCAGGCGATATTATAAAGAATCTGAAAGAATCCGTATACAGCAAAAAAGCAAAGAACAACCGACATAACCACTTCCATAAAATCACCCCTTTGTATATAATATGCAAAGGGGTGATTAGGTGACATAGATAAGTTGTAAAATTGTTAAATCGTAAAATAGTCAAACAATGAACCGAACGGAATTCCGCATATTTCAGCGTTTTCATAATGCTTGCAAAGCTGACGGTTTCCGTTTTGAAGAGCGTGGGTTGTTATTCCGTATATGTGAGAGAAATATGTTTCAATACAAGCTGAAAGGTGGTCGCAGCCGCGTATCAGCTTTCCGTCAACCGGCTTATATTCGGCTGAATTATACTTCTCGTCAAGCTCTTCGCTTGTCGTCACAAGAATTTTTCCGTCTACTATCGCTTTGTTGCTGAATTCATTGTTGGTGAAATATTCAAGCTCATCGCGCCATTCCGCGGGAATAAGCGGATAGAGAATGTGTTCCATTTGGTCTTGCTCTATGGATTTAATAAGCTCATCAAGACCCTCAACCGAATTTTTTACAGGCGAGACAATGTCGCGGGTTAAAACCTCGGGAATATCGTGAAAGAGTCCGCCGAGGAAGTTATTCGCGATTCTTGCGTCGCATGCCTTAGTGTCACAGGAACAAAGATAAGACAAAACGGCAACAATCATCATATGCCCCGCAACAGAGGTGGCGGGAATCCTCGGTGACCTCGACCATCTCTGCTGGAAGCGAAGCTCTCCGAGAAGGTTGGTGAAGCCGCGGTAGTTGTTGTTCCTTATTAATGTATCAAAGCTTTTAAGCCCCGAGAAAGAATTGAGCTTATTATCGATTTCGGCTCTTGTGGCATCGATTCCGTAATAGCTTCGGCACATATCGTATATTATGTCAAATTCCCACTTGGTCGCGAGGTAATGAGCCGCCTCGAGAATCCTGCGTTCGTTTTCGGCATAGGTTTTGTCGAAGAGATACGTCTCCATCTTTTCGTAAAAGTTATGCGGAATGTTTATAATGTCGTTATGAAGGGTATTTAAAGCCCAATGATTTAACTCATCACCCTTTTCCTTGACAAGACGGTGAAAGACCGGAGGCTTTATATCGGTCAGAACAAGCCTGTGAAGGAACTCGAAGATTCCGCCTTCAATCAGCTTGAGCATATCAATATTGCCCTCGATTTTAGCGAGAACATAAGCGTATATCATTTTATGAGATTGTTTGTCAATCTCGGTAAAGCCCCTCGAAGGACGGATGTGGTCATTCCATCGCTCAATCGAAGCCGCCTCAAATATAAGCTCTATCAATGATTTCTTTATCATAGAATCTACCTCTGTTTTAATGTATTTAATATAATCGAAATAATATGTTTTATATCAGTTTTTTGATTGATTCCGAAAGTGTATTTCGTGTATCGAGCGAAATAACCTCCACCGTGTCGCAAAATTCACGTGAGTATTTAAGCAACTCGTTTTCAAGTCCCGATAAGGCGCTTTGATTCTTATTTTCGAGGTTCTTAACTTCTTCTTTAATCAGATATACCTTTTTGTTCGAAGTATTATTTATCGTTTCCATAAATCAACCGACTTTCTGTAACAAATATATTACAATTATACTTCAAAAATATTTCAAAGTCAAGTCGTTTATTATTAATGAAAGGAATTTTTGTATAAATTTGTGAAAAGATTAACTTTTTATTAACTAAAATATGAAATTGTTGTATTTAATCCGAAAATATGGTATAATAACCTTATGTGAGTTATGCAATGCGAAGACTGTATAAAAATAAAATATTTAATGAATTTTAAAGGAGGCGTTAAAGTAATGAGAGAGAGATTGTCGGTTATAACACCTGAGATTACTGAATTATCGGATTTATGTGTGAGATGCGGCAGGATTGACCCTGGGCTTTACGGAAGGTATGACGTTAAACGCGGGCTTCGCGATATAAACGGAAAGGGTGTAGTCGCGGGGCTGACTGAAATTTCCGAAATCCGTTCGACAAAGCTTGTTGACGGAAAGGAGGTTCCGTGTGAAGGCGAATTGTTCTATCGCGGATATAACATAAAGAAGCTTGTTAACGGCTTCCTGTCCGAGGGGCGATTCGGCTTTGAAGAAACGGTTTATCTGCTCCTTTTCGGTGAGCTTCCGAACCGGAAACAGCTTGATGATTTTTCGGCTATCCTCGGGAACTATCGTACACTTCCGGTCAACTTCGTGAGAGATATTATTTTAAAAGCCCCGAGTGAGGATATGATGAATACCCTGTCGAGGTCGGTGCTGACTTTATATTCATATGATGACAGGGCGAATGATTTAAGTATTCCGAACGTCCTTCGTCAGTGTCTTGAACTTATTGCGCTCTTCCCCGTTATCGCGGTGTACGGGTATCAGGCGTATAATCATTATTATCTTAAAAACAGCTTATTCATACATAAGCCGTTGCCGGATAAAAGTACAGCCGAGAATATTCTTATGCTTTTGCGTCCCGACGAAAAGTATACCGAGTTAGAGGCAAAGATTCTTGACCTCGCTTTGGTTCTTCACGCCGAGCACGGCGGAGGAAACAACTCTACATTTACCACTCACGTTGTCACATCATCGGGTACTGATACCTATTCGACTATGGCCGCGGCTCTCGGCTCGCTTAAAGGCGGAAGACACGGCGGCGCGAATATTAAGGTTGTTCGGATGCTTGAGGATATAAGGGGGAACGTTTCGGACTGGACCGATGACACAGAGGTCAAGGAATATCTTCGCCGTATGTTAAACGGTGAGGTCTTTGATAAATCCGGGCTTATTTACGGAATGGGTCACGCGGTTTATGCTCTTTCCGACCCGAGAGCGGTCATATTCAGGGCGTTTGTAAAGCGGCTTGCTGTTGCTAAAGGATTTGAAAAGGAATATAATCTTTGTGAGAAGATTGAAAACTTAGCGCCCGAGGTAATAGCGGAGGAACGCAGGATTTATAAGGGTGTTGCCGCTAACGTTGATTTTTACAGCGGATTTGTATATGAGATGTTAGGCCTTCCGAGGGAGCTGTATACACCGATTTTTGCCATTGCGAGGATTGCCGGCTGGAGCGCCCACCGCATTGAAGAAATAGTAAATAACGGAAAGATTATAAGACCCGCTTATAAATCTGTTTCTGAGCAGAGGGAATATACTTCACTCAGCGACAGAGCGTGAAAGCTATAGGGTTTCGTATAAGACAAGGACTTATCTGAAAACGCTTTAATGATTTGGTTAAAATATTGAAATATTATTGTAAATACTCGGTTAATTTGTCGCTTAATGCCTTTTTTTCGCGGTTTAAAAGAAAATTGATTGACAAAAGTTTCGGCTTTATGTATAATTATAAAGTAGATGCAAGGGTGTATTTATTATTGTATTTTCGGACTTGTGCAAATCTGCGCAGGTCCTTTTTTAATCTATTAAAGAAAGGTCAAGTGATTTTATGGGTGGTTTTTTTGGTGCAGTAAGTAAAAATGAAGCGATTTCAGATGTATTTTTCGGAACAGACTATCATTCTCATTTAGGAACACGCCGCGGCGGAATGGCTGCGTACGATAAGGAAATAGGTCTGCAGAGAAAGATTCATAAAATTGAGAATTCTCCTTTCAGAACAAAGTTTGAAAATATTTTTAACGAAATGCAGGGAACTGCTGCGATAGGCTGTATAAGCGATTATGACCCACAGCCTTTGCTTCTGCGTTCCCATCTTGGCCCTTATGCGATATGTATTATAGGAATTATTAACAATGCGGACGAGCTTGTGAATGATTATTTTGATAACGGAAAGGGTCATTTTGATGCGATGACAGGTGGAATGATAAATTCAACCGAGCTTGTTGCCGCACTTATTGACAGATGTGATAATTTTGTTGACGGAATAAAATTTGCGCAGAGCAAGATTGAGGGAACCGCGTCAATCCTTATTTTGAAAAATGACGGCTCGATTCTTGCGGCACGCGACAGATTGGGACGGCTTCCTATTTTAATCGGAAAGAACGAAAACGGACTTTGTGTATCATTTGAATCATTTGCTTATCAGAAGCTTGGTTATGAGGATTTCTATGAGCTGGGACCGGCTGAGATTGTACGCCTGACCGCCGACGGAATAGATCAGCTTTCGCCTCCGGGTGAGGAAATGCGCATATGCTCTTTCCTTTGGTCATACTATGGATATCCGACATCGACTTATGAGGGGGTAAACGTTGAGGCTATGCGCTATCGCAACGGTGCAATTATGGCAAGGCACGATATGGAGGTTAAAAACGCCGGAGAGCTTGACTATATCGGCGGTGTTCCCGATTCGGGTACTCCGCACGCAATAGGCTATGCGAACGAATGCGGTGTTCCGTTCGCCAGACCGTTTATAAAGTATACCCCGACGTGGTCAAGAAGCTTTATGCCGACTCAGCAGTCCGACAGAAACAGGATTGCAAAGATGAAACAGATTCCCGTTCACGAGCTGATAAAGGATAAAAACCTGCTTTTTGTTGACGATTCTATTGTCAGAGGAACCCAGCTGAAAGAGACGGTTGAGTTCTTATACGAGAACGGTGCAAAGTCGGTGCATATGCGCTCGGCTTGTCCGCCGATTATGTATAGCTGTAAGTATCTTAACTTTTCGCGGGCGACGAGTGAAATGGAACTTATAGGAAGGCGTGCTATAATGGAGCTTGAAGGAGAAGATGGCTTTAATTATATAGAAGAATACTGTGATTCATCCACGGAGCGCGGAAAGTCGCTGAGAAAGCATATATGCGAAAAGCTTAACTTTGCTTCGCTTGAGTTCCAGTCGCTTCAGGGCGTTATAGATTCTATAGGAATCGAACCGTGTAAGCTCTGTACATATTGTTGGAACGGAAAAGAATAGAACAAAAGCCTCGGCAAACGCCGAGGCTTTTGTTTTATCTGATCTGCCCGTTTCCATAGACTATGTATTTCTCTGAGGTGAGCGCTTGAAGTCCCATGGGCCCTCTTGCGTGGAGCTTCTGGGTGCTTATGCCTATTTCGGCACCGAAGCCGAACTCAAATCCGTCGGTAAAGCGTGTTGAAGCATTGGCATACACGGCGGCCGCATCCACTTCTTTTTGGAATTTTTCTACCGCAGCCTGATCCTGTGTCACAATGCATTCGCTGTGACCTGTACTGTACTTCTGAATGTGAGCAATTG
>CAJKNM010000053.1 GCA_905201285.1 uncultured Eubacteriales bacterium
ATCTTCCGCAGTGACGCCTGCCGCCGAGCGACCGACCATACCGACACCGATTGCCGAGCCTACGCCTGCAAGTCCTGCCGCGAGCGCTGCCTCAAGCATATCGCAGGATATACGCGTATCCTTTCCGATAAGAATTTTAGGTTTTCTGTGGCACTCTTCGGTGAGTACAAATGCGGCAGCCTGACCTATTTTAAATGCAATTTCACAGGTCAGTTCCTGATTTGCAACGCCTCTTGCGCCGTCTGTTCCGAATAATCTTCCCATATTTTCCTCCAAAAAGTATTTTTATTCAACCGTAACCGATTTAGCAAGATTTCTCGGTTTATCTATATCGAGACCTTTAAGTAACGCAACATAGTAAGAGAGTAGCTGAAGCGGTATAACAGCTTCCGACGGCAGAGCAAGCTCACCGCACTTAGGAAGATATATTACGTGATCGGCCACATTTTCGATTTCGGGATGTCCTTCTTCGGCGATTGCGATAACAACCGCACCTCTTGCCTTAACTTCCTTGATGTTACTCAGCATTTTGTCAAAGAGTTTTTTAACGGTACAGAGTGCGATAACAACGGTTCCGTCCTCAATAAGCGCAATGGGGCCGTGCTTTAGTTCGCCTGCGGCATACGCTTCAGAGTGGATGTAAGAAATCTCTTTCATCTTAAGAGCGCCTTCAAGGGCAACCGCATAGTCAAGCGTTCTGCCGAGGAAGAAGATGCTGCTTGCGTTATAATACTGCGATGCCATATACTGAATATCGCCTTTGTTTTCAACAATTTTCTCGATATTTTCAGGAAGGGCTTCAAGAGTGGAAATCGATTCGGCAAGCTTCTTATCGTCTATTAACGACAATTCCTGTGCTATATAAAGCGAGAGGAGATACATCGCGGTCAGCTGTGTGCTGTATGCCTTCGTTGTGGCAACCGAAATTTCCGGACCGGCCCATGTATACAAAACATCATCCGCTTCCCGGGCGATTGCACTTCCGACTACGTTCACTATGGCGAATGTCCTCGAACCGCGGCGTTTCGCTTCACGCATTGCTGCGATGGTATCAGCGGTTTCTCCCGATTGGCTGATAACAATGGTCAGAGTCTTTTCGTTTACAATCGGATTCATATATCTAAACTCAGATGCAACGGTTACCTCAACAGGTATGCGGTTCATTTCCTCAATGACATACTTGCCGACAACACCGACGTGATAGGCGCTTCCGCAGGCAACGATATAAATCTTATCTATTCCTTTGATATACTCGGCCGTAAGCGAAATATCATCAAGTACGATTTTTCCGTTACGAATTCTCGGCTGAACTGTGTCGCGGATAACATTAGGTTGTTCCATTATTTCTTTGAACATAAAATGTTCATAGCCGCCTTTTTCGGCCGCCGAAATATCCCAATCAACGTGATATTTTTCTTTCTTTATTTCTTCGCCGTCAGTATTATAGACACTGACTTTATCCGCCGAAAGTAAAACAATCTCGTTGTTTTCAAGAAAATATACCTCGCGTGTATGTGAAAGAATGGCGGGTATATCAGAGGCAATGAAGTTTTCACCCTCGCCGAGACCGACAATCATCGGGCTTTCCTTTCGGACAGCGACAAATGAATCCGGAGTGTCGGCACACAGAATTCCGAGAGCATATGAACCCTCAACACGTTCAACTACCTTAGCAACGGTTTCGATAATGTTCCCGTTGTAATAATATTCAACCATATGGGCGATAACCTCAGTATCTGTTTCGGAAATGAATTCAAAGCCCTTTTCAATCAAATTACGGCGAAGCTTTAAGTAATTTTCGATAATGCCGTTGTGTACTACCGCGAATCTCCCCGAACGGCTGAGATGCGGATGCGAGTTAGTGTCGGAAGGCTCACCGTGTGTAGCCCAGCGGGTGTGACCTATGCCCATTACACCGTTTAAAGGCTCACCCTCTTTGAGCTTTTCCTCAAGAACAGAAAGCCTGCCTTTTGATTTTTTAACTTTAATTTGGCCGTTGTCCATTACAGCAACACCGGCTGAGTCATAACCTCTGTATTCAAGCTTTTTAAGTCCGTCTATAAGTACCGGAACAGCTTGCTTTTTTCCGACATATCCAACTATACCGCACATAATTAAGTCCTCCTTTAAACAAAGCAAATGACCTCAGTCTTTGCCTTTGTGCTTTGTGTGATACCAGCCGCCGTTTCTTCTGCCGAAAATTCCAAAGAAGCTAACGGGCAGCCAACTTATAATATAAATTAAAAACCCAAAAATATTGAGTATTATTTTAAAACTGATTTTTTTGTCTTTAACTAATGCAAGAAGCATAATGAGTATATTAAACAAAATGTATATCCAAAGTGTAATTTTCCCAACTGTGCTTTGCCATATCCCGAAGTTTATAACAAATGCCGAAACAGTCAGAACCGCAAAGGAAACACTTGATAACACGTCACCCCATAGATTCATCAGGGCGTTGAGTTTTCCGTGTTTCAAAAGCCTGAATGTATACTCCGACTGTACATCAAACATACCTTGTGTCCAGCGCCTGCGTTGTCTTACAGATTCTTTCAGAGTTCTCGGCTTTTCGTCAAACACAACCGCATTTTCAGCATAGTCAACGCGGATTCCGCTCTCGGCGAGGAGACAGGTGTATTCCGCATCCTCGGCAAAGGTGGTTGTTTTCCATCCGACCTTCTCTAAGAGCTCTGTTGATAATACAAAACCCGTCCCGTCAAGAACACAGCCGATACCGAGAACGGCTCTGCCTGTCTGCATCAAACGGTTAGTAATCCAGTACCATACTGAGTGTGCATATGAAATCCATGATGAATCCGAATTTTTTGAATCAACATATCCCTGAACCGCTTCTTTTCCGGATGACAAACGCTCATTCATAACCGAAAAAAATTCGGAATCAACAAGATTGTCTGCATCAAACACAGCAACAGCGTCATAGGTGTGTTCTGTCAATATAACCGAAAAAGCCTCCGAAAGAGCGTCACCCTTACAGGTTGAAATCGGCCTTGATATTACCCTTGCCCCCAGCTTGCGCGAAAGCGCAGCGGTTGAATCGGTACATTCGTCAGCAATGACGAAGACTGATATAAGCTCTTGAGGATAGTTACACTTTCTTATACTCAAAATCAAATCAGAGATAACATTCGATTCGTTATGAGCGGGAATCACCGCCGCAAAACGAATCCGTCCCGGCTTTGATTTATCATGTTTCCTTCCGAAGAGTGAGAAGAAGCCTATCACTGTATAATATGAACCGATTAAGAATATAAACAGACAGAGCACATCTGCTATTGCGTACATTGTATTTGTATACACCTGCTCACCCCTGCTCCTTTTTAAATCAGCACATATTACGCTTCATTATATTATAACTCATTATTAGATTTATTACAAGACCTAAATATTACATTAAGGTAACAATTATTAAAATTTATTATGAAAATAACGAAATAATTCCAAAATAATGGACAAAATAAGAAGTTTGTGATATAATTTTAAATAATTATAGGATAAAAGGGGAACTGAAATTGAAACAAAAAACGGTTTTTGTATGCTCTGAATGCGGAACGGAATCACCTAAGTGGAACGGAAAGTGTCCCGGCTGTGGGGCTTGGAACACGATGAACGAAGAAAAGGTTATAACCTCGGTATCGAAATCATCACGCGGCGGAGCAACCGCCTTTGCTATGCAGTCGGAACCGCCGAAGCCGCTCCGCGATATTTCGATATCAGAGGAGGAGAGAATTCATACCGGCCTTTCTGAGCTTGACCGGGTTTTGGGCGGGGGAATAGTTCCGGGTTCGCTTGTCTTGATTGGCGGCGACCCCGGTATAGGAAAGTCAACCATCCTGCTTCAGATTTGCGAGTTTCTCGGGAAGGAAAGACGTATCCTCTACGTTTCGGGGGAGGAATCACAAAGTCAAATTAAGCTTCGTGCCGACAGACTCTCTGTTACAACCGAGAATCTCAGACTTTATACCGAGACAAATATGTCACTTATCTGTGAATGTATTATGAGAGAGAAGCCGGATATTTTAATTGTTGATTCGGTTCAGACTATGTATAATCCTGAAATCACGCCTGCGGCGGGAAGCGTTACACAAATTCGCGATACCGCGGCCACGCTTATGCGTATAGCAAAGGAACAGTCGATAGCAACATTTTTGGTGGGACACGTAACAAAAGAGGGGTCGATAGCCGGTCCTAAAATCCTTGAGCATATCGTTGATTCGGTTCTTTATTTCGAGGGCGACCAGCATCGCTCTTACAGAATAATAAGGGCGATAAAGAACCGTTTTGGTTCGACAAATGAAATCGGCGTTTTTGAGATGGGAAGCGACGGCTTGTCCGAGATAAAAGACCCGTCAAAGGCAATGCTCTCGGGAAGGCCTATTAACGAGCCCGGTTCGTGCATCATATGTACTATGGAAGGAACCCGGCCGGTGCTTGCTGAGGTTCAGGCGCTTGCGGCGCAGAGCAGCTTCGGCAATGCTCGCCGTACCAGTACGGGAATCGATTTAACGCGGGTGCTTATTATGCTTGCTGTTATGGACAAGCGTGTGGGACTTCATATATCGGCTTATGATGTGTATGTAAATGTTGTCGGAGGTCTTAAAATGGTTGAGCCGGCAATCGATATGGGTGTGTTTTTGGCGATTGCGTCAAGCTTTCGTAACAGACCGATTCCGAGTGATGTGGTTGCGATAGGCGAAATAGGACTGACAGGAGAACTTCGCGCGTGCAGTTACCTTGAAAACCGGATTGCCGAAGCGGAAAAGCTTGGCTTTGCACGGGTGCTTATTCCCGCGTATAATACAGATAAGCTTAAAAAATTTAAGAAGATTCAAATAAGTACATACTATAATATCCGTGATGTATTAAAGGATATATTATAAAGAGGAAAAGATATGAATAATATAATTAACTCGGCTGTAATTGCCGCGGGCGGAAGCGGAACGCGGATGGGCGGGAATGTGCCGAAGCAGTTTGTGCGAATCGGCGGGGTTCCGATAATCGTCCGTACACTTTTGAAGTTTGAGACCTGCTCTGATATTGACGAAATTATAGTTGTAGTCCGCGATTGTGATATTGAGACGGTGAAGATACTTTTGGATGAATACAAAATAACAAAGCTGACCCGTATTGTTAAGGGGGGCGCAACACGTCAGGCGTCTGTGTTGAAC
The DNA here is from genome assembly GCA_905201285.1 of uncultured Eubacteriales bacterium. Lineage (GTDB taxonomy): Bacteria > Bacillota > Clostridia > Monoglobales > Monoglobaceae > UMGS1820. The sequence continues at coordinate 5,187 of CAJKNM010000053.1, forward strand.
GGAATTAATGCGGCCTCGGGAAGATTCGTTTTCATTCACGATGCGGCAAGACCGTTTGTGACCCCGGAACAGATAAGCGAGGTAGTGAACGAAACGCATCGTTTTGGTGCGGCGGCTCTCGGCGTGCCGATTAAAGACACATTGAAAACCGTTAAAAAAGACGGAATGATCTCAGAAACGGTTGACAGGGAAAATAAATATTCAATTCAGACACCACAGGGATTTGAAATCGAGATGATTCGTGCTGCTCACAGAGAGGCGGAAAGAAAAGGCGTGTCGGTGACCGATGACTGTGCCTTGGCTGAGCTTTCCGGAGCTTCGGTTAAGGTTGTTGAAGGTTCGTCGCTTAATATTAAATTAACAACGCCCGAGGATATAATTTTGGCTGAGGGAATTTTAAATTCGAAGAAGGGGGAAACGGAACAGGTGAGAGTAGGGCTTGGCTATGATGTACACAGACTTGTTAAGGAAAGAGAGTTAATTCTGGGCGGTATAAAAATACCATATGAGCTTGGCCTGCTCGGACACTCAGACGCTGATGTGCTTCTCCATTCAATTATGGATGCAATGCTCGGAGCGGCGGCGCTCGGCGATATTGGTACACACTTTCCCGATACCGATGAAAAATGGCGGGGTGCCGACAGCTGTATGCTTCTTGCCGCCGTCAGAAATATTTTGAAGGAAAACGGATTCAGCGTTGTAAACATTGATGCGACTATTATTGCACAAAAGCCTAAGCTGGCCGATTTTATACCGCATATGCGTGAGAAAATCAGCGAAGTTTTAGAAATTTCGGCGGCGTGTGTCAGTGTGAAGGCGACTACAACCGAAAAATTAGGCTTTTGCGGTCGGGGTGAGGGCATCGCGGCGGAGGCAATTTGTATGATTAAAAAATTTTAATGTATATTTTCTCCGAAATGAGGAATATTAATGTATATTACACTTTCTGGAGGAGATAGTATGAGAACTTTTACCTATAAAATAAAGGATTCCGCGGGAATCCACGCAAGACCGGCGGGAATGCTTGTGAAGCAGGCCGAACAGTTCGATTCTGATATTGAAATATCGCTTAACGGAAAGTCTGCGGATGCAAAGAGGCTCTTTTCGGTTATGGGTTTGGGTGCGGCGAAAGACGATGAAATTTCGGTTAAGATTACCGGCCCTGATGAAGAAAAAGCCGAAACGGAAATTTTAAATTTTCTTAAGTCTTCGCTATAGGAACTGAAAAATATAAAATTTATACTTCGCAAAAGCGGTGGAAGAGTGTAACCTTCCACCGCTGTTTATTAAATGAAACTGACAGAATCAGCGAAGCAACACAAAAGCAGATATTATAAAATTGTTATTCATTTGTTTCATTTTGTGGCTCTTCTGCATATTCAACGGAAATATCCGGGTTGGAGGTTTTTTCGCTGCCCTTGAACATCTCAGCAACCTTATCGATTGCGGAAGGAACAAGATCTAAAAGCCTGTCATAAATTCCGTTCTGAGGTGTGACGGAAATCATTCTGATTTTACCGTTTCCTACTACTAAAAATGCCTCCGGTGTAAGCGAGATACCGCCGCCGGTACCGCCGCCGAACATATTTTTAGGTTCTCCGTTGTCATATTTCTTAGCGTTGTACTTTTCAAATTCAGTTCCGCCCACGCCAAAACCAAGCGCAACCTTTGAGATGGGTATTATGACCGAACCGTCAGGAGTTGTGATTGCGTCACCGACAATTGTGTTTACATCAATCATATCCTTTAGTCCCTGTAGGGCGGTGTACATTATACCTTCAATCGGATGTTTGTCTGCCATTATTTTTCACGTTCCTTTCGGAAATTATTTTTTAAATAGGTAAGTCCGAATTTTGCAAAAGCAAAAAATGAAGCATTTATAATATGTGCGGGTCTTACCTTAATTATACTCTTTACTTTAATACTGAACCTTTTTTTATAAAAGTCAGGGGTTATATCTATCGCAGGATAGCGAATCTTCGCATATCGCGAAATAAGCGGATATATCATACCTATAAGTGACCAAAATGAAGCATACAACATTCCGGTATCGGCCGGATTATCTGTTCCGTAATCGAGCGTTATGCTTAACTGAGGAACGCATATCCTATGACGCATCCTACTGAAAAAGCTTTTTATAATTTGTATTATTTGTGAATACGTCTGCGTAAATTCATTTTTAATCGCGTGTGCCTCATCAATATTAAAACCGGTTTCGGGATTAAATATACGCTCTTTTATTTCGATAAATTTGGCTTTTACGTTAAAGTCTTTTTCATCAGTATGTTTATTAGAATCAACTTTTTTTGTGTCAGCTTGGTCATCATCTGAGACTTTATCACTAAAATCAAATTTAAACTTTTTTTTATAAAACCAAAATATTAACTCAATAGTTAAAAGATTATCTATAAAATAAAGTTTTATCGTTGCATATGGTATAAAAGCCACAGAAATGAGTAAGGCAATAAACAAAACTATAATAATAAAATATAGCATACATTCGCCTCACTTTTATTTTTTATTAATCGACGGTATTAAACTATTCGGCTCTTACGTCAGACGAAGCTTCTTCATAAGCATCCGTCGGGCTATCTGAATCCGGAACACCGTCACTTAATTTTTTATTTGTTCCCGACTCGGTTTCGGAATTATTTATATCAATAGAGGTCTGCTTATATTCTAAGACCTCGCTCATTTCAATCTGTTCCGCATCTTCAGCAGATTCGCCGAGTGAATCAAACTCGGGAAGCTCATCAAGAGATGCAACACCGAAAGATCGGAGGAAGTGTTGAGTCGTTCCAAATAATATCGGTCTGCCCGGGGCGTCGAGTCTGCCTTTTTCCTCGATGAAATTACGTTCAATAAGGCGGTTTACTATATAGTCACAGTTTACGCCGCGTATATGCTCGATTGAGCTTCTTGTAACGGGCTGTTTATAAGCCACAATCGATAAAACCTCAAGCGCAGCGTTAGAAAGATTCTGTTTTCGCGGCGGCTCAGCAAGCCGGGATACATATTCAAAATATTCGCCGCGTGTGCACATCTGATAGCTGTCTTCCATACGAATTATGTGGATTCCCCTGCGTTCGTAGTTATAGTTATCCATCATTTTTTTGAGAATTTCTCTGAGAGAACGTCTGTCAACATCAACAATATCGGCGAGACGCTCAATTTCAACAGGGTCACCGGCGGCAAATAAAACAGCTTCTATAATAGCCTGAATTTCACGTATTTCCATATAAATCTCCATTCTGTAAGAGACATAAGCTAAATCTTTCACTTTGTCTTACAAGTTAGATATATCAATCTTCGATTATATTAAAGTCAAAGTCATTATCGTCAGTGCGAAAAACCTTTGGGTTAGAAATATCGCCGCTTTCATCATACTCAACTTTAATTTTATTAAGCTTTATAAGCTCAAGCGATGCCAGAAAGGAAGCAACAGCTTCAGGACGGTTTTTGACACCTGAAAATAAATCTTTAAACAATGTTGCGGTTTTGGTTTTAAGTTTATGCCATATTGCGGCAACACGCGAACGGATGGATACTTTTTCGTGACCCACGATTCCTCTGAAAGATTGTTTAGGCGGAGGTGTCTTGCGCTCAAGCCGCTGATATGCCCTCCGATAGGCAAGCAAGAGATTTTCCGGTGTGAGCGTGGCATAGTTAAGCTCGGCCGGAGGCCTTTCGATTGCATCCGGTGATTTATAGAACATCGATGTACCTATATTTTCGCGTTCCTTAAAAAATCCGATTGATTCCTTAACTTTTTTGTATTCGGTCAGTCGCCTTACCAGTTCTTCCCTGGGGTCAATATCGTCATCGGTTTCTTCTTCGGGTTTCGGAAGGAGCATCTTGGATTTAATTTGAAGAAGAGTGGCGGCAAGTACAAGAAATTCGCTGGATATTTCAAGATCCATTTCTTTCATCTCGTTCATAACAGCTAAGTATTGGTCCAATATCAATGAGATAGGAATATCATAAATACTTACCTTATTTTTCCGAATCAGCATAAGAAGAAGGTCAAGCGGACCTTCAAAGCTGTCCAATTTGAATTTTAACTGCTCCATTTTTACACCCTGCTTATATAAACATTGTTATTATCATATCATAAAAGTTCTGAACAGCCTGTCTGCAAAAATACAAGAAAGTATTAAATCCGGGCAGGTTAATCAGTATAATTAAAATCAGAAATCCGTATCTTTCGTATTCCATAATTTTAAAATAGAACCTCTGCGGAAGTATGGCGTTTAAAATCTTTGAGCCGTCAAGCGGAGGAATGGGAATAAGATTAAAAAGCCCCAAGCCAAGGTTTACGGTAACCATATATGTTGATATGATATAGCAAACGCTCGCAACGTTAAATGCAAATGTCGCTGATGATTTAAAGCTCATTCTTCCGAGGATTACCACAAATATTTCGGCGATAAACGCAAGAATGAAATTCGACAGCGGACCCGCAAGCGCGGTGAACGCCATTCCGCCCTTTTTGTGTCGAAAATTCCACGGATTTATCGGTACGGGCCTTGCCCATCCAAAGCCGAACAGAAAAAGGCACAGCGCACCGAACGGATCAAGATGGTGAAGCGGATTAAGCGAGAGCCTTCCGCTGTTGCTTGCCGTGCGGTCACCTATTGCGTATGCGGCAAGCCCGTGTGACATTTCGTGTACGGATAGTGAAAGCAGTACACAAAATACCATTACAAGTACATATACAAGTTTTTCCTGTATTGTGAGCGAGGTATTACCTAACAAAGAGAGCAGCATAATATTTTTATTTCCTCCGAAAATATTTTATTATAAGTCACAGCGAACCATGTCCTCATATGTTTCGCGGCGGACGGCAAGCTTAGCCTTTCCGTCGTTTACCATAATAACAGGAGGACGGGGAATGCGGTTATAGTTGCTCGCCATCGAGTAATTGTATGCGCCGGTTGATAAAACAGCGACAATCTCACCGGTTTTGAACTCAGATACCTTCATATTTTCACCTATTAAATCACCCGATTCACAGCACTTGCCTGCCAGAGTGATAACATCTTCCTGTGCGGCAAGGGGGTTTTCTACGGATACAGCCGTATATTCCGATTGGTATAAGATATAGCGGGGGTTATCGCCCATTCCGCCGTCAATCGAAACATACTTACGAATACCGGGAATGTCTTTAATTGTGCCGACTGTATAGAGAGTAAGCCCTGCTTCGGCCACAATAGACCGACCCGGCTCAACAATGATGAACGGAAGCTTAACATCGCGTTCTTCGGCGACCCTCTTAACAACAACAGATACGGCACGCATATATTCGCCGTAATCTATAGGAGTATCGCTCTCGGTATATTTGATGCCGAAACCGCCGCCCAGGTCAAGCTCATTAATTTCGATGTTGTATTTATCCTTCATATCTCCGATAAAGTTCATCATAATTTCGGCAGCGTGTTCAAAAGGAGCAAGCTCAAAAATTTGAGAACCGATATGACAGTGATACCCTTTGAGATCTATGTTTTTGAGCGAAACAGCAAGCGCAGTAATTTCATCCGCTTCGCCGTTTTCAAGCGTTGCACCGAATTTTGAGTCAATTTGCCCTGTTCTTATAAATTCGTGAGTATGGGCATCGACACCCGGAGTAATTCTTATTATAATATTGGCGCGTATACCAAGCTCACCCGCAATTTTATCGATTCTGGTGAGTTCAAGTTCATTATCGGCAACAATTCTGCCAACTCCGTTTCTGAGAGCAAATTCAAGTTCTTCAATCGATTTATTATTGCCGTGAAAGTAGAGCTTGTCTGCCGGAAAGCCCGCGGTCAAAGCCGTATATATTTCGCCGCCCGAAACAACATCGGCGCCCATTCCCTCTTCAGCAATTAATTTATACATATATTTACAGGAGAGAGCCTTGCTTGCATATATCGCAATACCGTTACCGTCATAATATTTTTTTATAGAATCAACATACGCTTTGCAATTTTTGCGTATTGTTGATTCATCAAGTACATATGCCGGTGTTCCGTTTTCGTCAGCGACTTTTTTTAAGTCGCATCCGCCAAGTTGTAGATTTCCTTTTTCGTTTACACTGAGACAGTCCATAACAAACTGCATTTTTATCTCCTCCTGTAGTTTCTTTAGTTGCAGAATATATCATAAAACTATTTTTATA
>CAJKNM010000054.1 GCA_905201285.1 uncultured Eubacteriales bacterium
TTCAAAGCAATATCTTGCTGAAAATAACTTTTTCGACAGTCTGAAAGGCGCTCCCGAAAGGGAGCGCCCAATGGTTTAGATGTTGATTCTGAAATTAAAATCAATGTCTTTATCGTCAAAACGATATTTTTCGAGAAGTCTCGGTCCACAGCTGTTTGAGCCGATGCCGGCATTTTTATAGTCGATTCTGACGATGGTCTTGTCTGACTTTTTAAGCTCGTCTGTGTGCATTGCCTCATTAAGCGCTTCTGAAGTGTATTCAGAAACATTTATTTCAAAACTGTCTTTGGTGGTGAAACAAAGTCCGTCCTCTGTTTCAAGGCACTTTGTGTTAAAGTGATTACCATGCTCCTGGGGCATAATATAAGGAACGTATTCAGACGCTGCATCGCTTTCATACATACCCATTTTTGCAAAATGATGCATATCACAGTATGTCTCTTCGGGACCCATACCAAAGTATCTGAACTTCGCACTGTTCTTCGGAAGCGAGAATTCAAATCCGAGTCTCGGAAGCTCAATGCAGCCCTCTCTGACCTTTCCGTTCAGGCTGACGTTGATTGAGCCATCGTCAAAGAATGAATACTCAGCCGTGTATCTGAAGAACGGAAATCTTGATATACCTGAGAGAGAACCCTTAACGGTAATTGTGTTTCCGGATATGCTGCAGTCATAAACCTTAGGGCAGAGACGGTTTATGTTTTCGCCGCCCAGATTATCTCCATTAATATATCCCCATGATTTTTTAATGTTTCTGTCGTTATCGGTGGGAGCACGCCAAGCAGTCAATCTTGCTTCGCCGTCGGTCAGACCGTTGATGTCTGAAAGCATACCTGTGTGCGCATTAAATATGTGCTTAAATCCGTTGCCGCTGACAGTGATTGTATCGTGTTCCTTGTTGATAACAATGCTGTCTGAGGTGTTGCACGGAAGCTCACTCTTAACGGGAACGTCAAGCTTATGCTGAGTTGACGCAACCTCAAAACCGTCTTTGTCAACAAGGCTGATGTTGAGATAACAGCCGAGCTTGCATTCAACCGGAAGGTCGAGGTCAAGAGCGAGGCTCTGTGATTCGTGAGGCGCGACATCGGCGCTGAGGTTTGCTGAATATACACATATACCGTCGCTTTCTACTGTATAGCATATCGTATATTCATTAAGGTCGGTAAAGTCAAAAAGGTTGTGTATGGTAAGGGTCTTTCCGTCAAACTCGGATGAAAACGGCTGGTATACCGCCTTCGCTTCAAGCGAGCCCGCTTTAAGGCTTCTGTCGGCAAAAACAAGACCGTCACAGCAGAAGTTTCCGTCATCGGTAAGTTCATCAAAATCTCCGCCATAGAGACAGGTTCCGTTCTTGCTGATTACGGTATGGTCTGCCCATTCCCAGATACATCCGCCAATGAGTTTCGGATACTTGTGGAAGAGCTTCATATAGTCATAAATGTCGCCGGGACCGTTACCCATCGAGTGTGAATATTCACAGAGAAAGAGCGGACGCATATCGTTATCCTGAGCACGCTTTTCAAGGGTTTCGCTATCCATGTACATATAACTTGACATATCCATAAGAACCTTTTCAAACGGTACATCTTTATTTTCAACACAGCTTGCGCCTTCATAATGGACAAGTCGAGAATTATCTCTTTCCTTTGCCCATTTGTACATAGCCGTGTGATTTTCGCCATAGCCGCTTTCGTTTCCGAGCGACCAGAATATTACACAGGTATGGCTCTTGTCGCGCTCTACCATAAGCTCAAGACGACCGACGAATTCATCCTTCCATTCGGGACGGCGGCAAATCCAGTCCATACTTTCCATATCGTAATAGCCGTGATTCTCTTTATACCAGGCATAACGCGAAACAAATCCGTGAATTTCAATATCCGTTTCATCTACAACATAGAAGCCGAGTTCATCACAAAGGTCTAAGAATTTAGGTGTCGGCGGATAGTGTGAAGTTCTGATACAATTAATGTTCAGCTTCTTCATAAGCTTTAATTCGGAAAGCATCTCGTCTTCGGGAATGTAATATCCGTATTTCGGATGCGTATCGTGGTGGTTTACACCCTTTAAAATAACGGAAACGCCGTTTATCAGAAGTTCACCCTTGTCGGACACTTCGATTTTGCGCATACCTATTTTTTGAGGAATGTATTCGTTACAATGCTGCACAACCGCGGTATAGAGATACGGCTTTTCCGCATTCCAGAGAACGGGGGAAGAAAGGTCGGCTTCCTTTCCGGAAGCGTCATAAACAGTAAATTCCCCTTCGCCGTCGTATGTAATTTTCTTATCGTCCGCCTTGATTTCTACATCGGTCAAGTGCGAAATATCACGCGAAAGCAGATATACGTCGCGGAAGATACCGGAGAGGCGGAAGAAGTCCTGATCCTCGAGATAGCTTCCCACGCACCATTTTCTGACCTTAGCGGTGATTGTATTCTTTCCGTGTACGAGATAATCGGTGAGTTCAAATTCAGCAGGTGCATGTGAGCAGGAGCTGTAGCCGACAAAGTTTCCGTTTACATGAAGCTCTAAGCATGATGAAACGCCCTCAAATACGATATATGTTCTTCTTCCGCGCCATTCATCGGGAAGTTCGACCGTCTTTGTATACACGCCCATCGGGTTCTCGTCCGGAACGTAAGGCGGGTCAATCGGAAACGGATAGTTTACATTTGTGTACCAGGGCTTATCATAACCCTGCATCTGCCAGTTTCCGGGAACATTAATTTTTCCGCTTTTTCCGGCGGAGCTTCCCTCCTCGGTGTCATGACCATAATAGGTAAAGTCCCAGACTCCGTTTAAAAGCTTGTAGAACTTTGAATTTTCAGGCTTTCCGCTAAGCGCACCCTCTAATGTATCATAGGGGATGTAATGCGAGCGCAAAGGCGCAGTGTTAACACGTGTTTTTGTTAAATCCTCATATATTTTAAGGTTCATTTAATCACTCTCCTATTAAAAAATTTTCTTATTTCATATTATATAGATTAATCGGCATATTGTAAATAGTATTTTTTTAACAAATGTGTAACATTATCACCATTGCTGAAATATTAAAATAAAAAGCAGTTAAACTATTGACAAAATTATAAAAATGTGGTATTTTATAATTAGTAAAAGGGAGTAGCTAACGAATTTTTTCGTTTCTTCGGCGTCATTACGGCATATTGCCCGCTTAAGAATTAAAATGCGAGACTTTTATCAAGGATTTTTTATTCTTGATAGAAGTCTTTTTTATTTATGTAATTTTATTAAAAAAAGGGGGAATCACTCTTGTCAGAGTTGTTTTCAAATGTTTCAAACATAACATGGCAGCAAATTGTTATGTGGTTAATCGGTGCGGTACTGATTTATCTTGCGATTAAAAAGGATATGGAGCCGTCGCTTTTACTTCCTATGGGTTTCGGTGCAATCCTGGTAAACCTTCCTATGTCCGGTGCGGTCACACAGATTTATGACGGTGTGCAGGAGGTCGGTGTGATTGATGTTCTGTTTAATTCGGGTATAGCGAATGAATTGTTTCCGCTGTTGTTGTTTGTAGGTATTGGTGCGATGATTGACTTTGGTCCGCTTCTTTCAAACCCAAAGCTGATGATTTTCGGGGCGGCGGCTCAGTTCGGAATATTCTTCACATTCAGCCTTGCGGCGGCAGTCGGTTTCGATATAAAGGACGCGGCATCAATCGGAATAATCGGTGCAGCTGACGGGCCGACTTCAATTTTTGTGGCGAATTATTTTAATTCAAGGTACATCGGTGCGATAATGGTTGCCGCTTACTCGTATATGGCGCTTGTTCCTCTGGTTCAGCCGCCTGTTATCAGACTTCTCACCACAAAAAAAGAGCGCCTTATCAGAATGGAGTATACTCAAAAGAGTGTGTCAAAGACGACAAAAATTCTTTTCCCGATTATTATTACTGTTATCACGGGTATCGTTTCGCCGAGAAGCGTGGCGCTTATTGGATTTTTGATGTTCGGCAATCTTGTGCGGGAGTGCGGAGTTTTGGATTCGCTCTCAGATACGGCACAAAAGGTTTTAGCAAACCTTATTACGCTCTTCCTCGGAATAACCATTGCAACAAAGATGCAGGCGGGAATGTTCCTCACAAAGGAGACGCTTATGATAATTTCGCTGGGGCTTATTGCATTTATTTTTGATACTGCGGGCGGGGTTGTTTTTGCAAAGATTCTTAATCTGTTCTTAAAGAAGGGGAAGAAGATTAACCCTATGATTGGTGCAGCCGGAATATCAGCCTTTCCGATGTCAGCGAGGGTTGTGCATAAGATGGGCATTCAAGAGGATAATCAGAACTTCCTCCTTATGCACTCAATAGGAGTAAATGTTTCAGGTCAGATAGCATCGGTTATTGCCGGCGGTATGATACTTAATCTTTTAGGTTAAAGAGAGGAGATAGTTTTAATGAATTTTGATGTTTTATTGAGCACACTTCCGATTATGGGAAAGGGAATGCTCGGAATATTTATTGTGACCTGTGTGATAGTTATTGTAATGAGCCTTTTAAACAAGTTCACCGGCGAAAAGAAATAACTTTTAAACTGTAAGAAAAAGCCGTCCGCGGCAATATGTAAGCCTTGTTTTTTCAGCTTGCTTCACCGCCGTGAACGGCTTTTTAAATTCTTATTTTCTGCTGTCAAGCGTCACCGTGCCGCTTGCGGCGTCCCATCCGACAGTATAGTCCATAGCCTCGGCGAGAAAGCGTATTGGAAGATACGTCCTGCCCTCGGCTTCATCGATATAGGCGGCAGTGTCCATCTGTAACGATGCGCTTTCGCCTGTTGTTTTTGAAACAGAGAACAAGACCGAGTTCCCATCCTGAACACAAAGAAGCTTTTCGTCTGAGCTGACATAGGCTGTCTTTGACGTGTCATCATACCAAACCTTATATTTCAAAGCTTCGGAGACAAAACGAAACGGGACAAAGGTTCTGTTATCTTTTTCGCGGATTTCGCCCATACCCTTAGGTATCTCAGCGACAGTTCCGTCAATTTTTATGGTATTCGCCGCAGCAAAAGCTGAAATTGATGAAAAAATCAATGCAGCCAAGCATATTATTGACGAAAAAATTTTAAATCTTTTTTCCACTGTATCAGCCTCACCTTTATATCAAATATTTGTCTGAATTGAATTATTTCGCATTAAGGCTAACCGTTTGGGTTTCTTCGTCCCAGTCAACGTTATAATTCATTGCCTCCGCAAAGAAACGAATAGGAACATATGTTCTGTCATCATCACCTAAAAATGTTTTTGTATCCATCGAAATAAAGGAAGCATTGTCAGGGGTAATAACAAAAACATCCTTATCGCCGATTACAAAGAAAAATGATTTATTTGTTTTTGCTTCGGTAATAGTAACCGTTGACTGAAGATTTGAGGTTTTTCCGTCTTCGGTTTGAACGGTACTGTTTGTATTATCATACTTAACGGTACAGCCGAGATACTCGGTGATAAAACGAACAGGAACAAATGTTCTGTCATCCTTTTCACAAATCATTCCCATATCCTCCGGAATGTCAACGTCATTTCCGTTAATTGTAATTTTTTCTGCTGTTGCAAAAGCGCTCAGCGAACCGAGAGACATAGCTATAGCAAGAGCAGCGGTCAAAAGTCTTTTTTTCATTTTGTTTTCCTCCAAAAAATTTTTATTCAGATATAAGTATTGTATCACAAGATAAAAATTTTTTCAAGCTTTTTTTAAGCATTATTACTGTCAAGTAAAAGTTTTAAATCTTCCTTTATAAACTTAAACAGAAAGTATCTTAAAGCTCTATTACTGTTGACCGCTCAGGCATTAAAGCATATATTACAAAAACAGTTTATTTCTTTATTAAATTATATACGCCCCAAATCATTTTTGCAGCCTCGGCACGGGTTGCTGTTCCGCGCGGTTTAAAAGTACCGTCTTCATATCCGTTTATAATTTTGAGTCCGACAAGCTGAGAGATTGCATCCTTTGCATACGGCGCTATCGAATCGGTATCCGTAAAGCTCAAAACAGCGGAACTGTTGCTCTCGCCAAGCGCACGATATAGGATAGTCGCCATATCCTGACGCATTATCGATTCTCCCACACCGAAATACTCATTTGACTGACCTTGAATATAACCGGCGTTTATTGCCGAGGCAATGTATGGTGTGTACCACGCATCGGTTTTAACATCATTAAATGTTGTTTTTGCGTCATAGTTAAGCACCCCAAAAAGCTGGACAACCATCTTACAGAACTGTTCGCGCGTTATGCTTCCGGCCGGGTTAAATATTCCCTCGTCCATACCGTTAATTACGCCGGCATAATAGAGACCCTCAATCGCATCCTTGGCCCAATCGTAATTGGCTATGTCGTTAAACAACGTTTTTTCAGGCTCGATAGGCTTGACGTCCGTAGGAGTCTTATCTTCATTGCTGGGGAACTTTGTACCGCCGGTGCTGCTGCCGCTGTTTCCGCTGTTGCCACCGCTGCCGCCGGAATTACCGGAACCGCCTTCAGGTCTCTTGTTCGGGTTTGAAACTATTCCGACATTTCTGGTTTGCGAACCGAGATAGAACTCCGCTCCTTCAAGAACATAATACACTTTAACGGTAACATCCTCTTGAATTGGATAGCTGTTTGCGTTTGAAGCAAGAAGCTCAACATTAAGCGTTGAAACACCCTTTCCGAATGTTGTTTCGCTTCCGTCTATTTTGGTATTGCTTTTGTTATAGACCTCAACTTTAATCTTGGCCTCGGGAGTTGCGTTGGTTTTCCTATCCACTTTAACGGTATATGAATAGTTAAAGTCAATCGCCGATACCTCGAATACGGGAAGTTCTTTTACACCGTTTTGGATAGCCTTTATTTTGCTGATAACATTATCTGCATATGTGATAAGGCTTGACTTTGTGATGTCATTATCAGGAAAGTTTTTCTGAATATCATCTTTGACAGCATTAGCCTGAACAAGCAAATCGTCAAGATAATCATTATAAAATTTGTCGATATTATTAGTTTGGATAAGAGTCAGCTCTGATTCAAGATTAAACAGTTTTTTCTGACAGTCATCACTTTTCGTTGTATCAAGCTTTTCAAAAGCATCATTTGCGGCTTTGGTTTTATCATCAAGAATTTTGACCGCAGAGTCGAACTCTGATTTTAAAGTTGCATTTAAATCTTCACCATTGACCGTCGCTTTTAATTTTTTGTCATATATATTTAAAACAAACATATTTTTCAAAAGCTCGCTGTCATCCTTGATAGATGATATGTTATAAGAAAGTCTTATAACATCGTATGCCTTTGTCATTGCCGAAACATTTTTAATAAGTTCGTCAAATTCGGGTAAGGTCTTGTTGTCATACGCAAGATTATCATCAAACATTTTCTTTTGTTCATCTGACAATTTTTTATATTTGTCAGATGCGTCATTTATCTTTTCAGAAAGAGCGGTAATATCCGCAAGAACCTTGCTTTGTCCGGTTTCGCCCTGCTGATAAAAACTCAGCTTATCAACGGCAGGCATCGAAATAATTTCGTCATATAATGCCTGCTCATCCTTATTGAGCTTATGATAATCCGTACCTTGTTTAACCGTGAGAACGGGTGTAAAATTAACGGTTTTATCATCCTTATCCTTTGCGGAAAAATCTTTAAATATAAGTTTGCCGTCTGTAGGGGCCTCGTTCGATTTAAGCATAACCGTGCATAAAACAGGCCTTAAAGAGTCGGATTTTTGCGTGCAGCCCGAAAAGGTATAGCCCTTATTACCGTCAAGAGAGGTAGTCGTTTTGAGAGTGAAATCCGAGCCGCTCTGAATATATGAAGAAATCTCCGCTGTATAACCGTCTGCAAGTGTAACGGTAAATGCAATATCTTTGTAGTCTTTTAAAGATGTCCAAGAGGTGAATTTAACTTCATATTCGTTCTCAGTCTTTGGAATATAGTTTACACGTATATCAGCTTCAACATCTGAAGGCTGCTGAGGTTCAGATGTTCCGGGTTCTGTACCCGCGTTTCCCGATTCGTTTTGAACCGAGGGGGTAGAAGAAGGCTGTGGTGTATCGGCGAACGTCACAAATCCCGAACCGACCATAACCGCCGCGGCAAGAATTGCGCTGAATTTTCGTAAGGTTTCTCTTCTCATAATAATCTCCGTTCCGCGGTTCACTTTATATACCGCTTTTATGTTAAAAAATATTATTTCTTGTCTAATATTATAGCATTAGATATTCAGATGTCACGTTAAAACTGTAATACAAAAGTATTACAAAAATGTTACATACATAAAATAGGGATAAAAATGGAAAAATTCCTTAAAAATCAAAAACTTTTTCTTGCAAAACATAAAGAATAGTGGTAAAATAGTTAGGAATGAATATTCTGAGAGGAATGAATTACTATGGGTTTGAAAAATATAATCGAAAAAGTCATCGGTACTTACAGCGACCGTGAGCTTAAAAAGATTTATCCTATTGTAGATAAGGTTACCGCTTTGGAGGAAACAATGGCGGCAAAAAGCGATACAGAGCTTAGAGCTATGACGGATGAATTCAAAAAAAGGCTTAAAAACGGTGAGACAACAGACGACATCCTTCCTGAAGCATTCGCGGTATGCCGTGAGGCTTCATGGCGTGTTCTCGGTATGAAACACTTCCCCGTACAGATTGTCGGCGGTATTGTCCTGCATCAGGGCAGGATTGCCGAAATGAAAACCGGTGAAGGTAAGACGCTTGTTGCGACCCTCCCGGCTTATCTTAACGCTTTGACCGGTAAAGGCGTTCACATCGTCACGGTAAACGATTATCTTGCGAAACGTGACAGTGAGTGGATGGGAAAGCTTTATAATTTTCTCGGTTTAAGTGTTGGTCTGATCATTCACGATAAGGACAATGCTCAGCGCAAGGAGGCATATGCCGCTGATATAACTTATGGAACAAATAATGAAATGGGCTTTGATTATCTTCGTGATAATATGGTTATCTATAAAGAGAATAAGGTTCAAAGAGGTCATGCTTTCGCCATCGTCGATGAGGTGGACAGTATATTAATAGATGAAGCAAGAACTCCGCTCATTATTTCGGGTATGGGTGATAAATCCACTGACCTCTATGTTCAGGCTGACAGGTTTGCCAAAACGCTCAAATTTAAAAAGGTTGTCGAAACCGATTCTAAGGTTGAGGTCGAGGATGAGCATGAATTTGATGACTATGATTATATTGTGGACGAAAAAGCCCATACGGCGATTCTCACACCGCAGGGTGTTTCGAAGGCAGAAGCCGCATTTAATATAGACAACCTTACCGACCCGGAAAATATGACGCTTTCACATCATATAAACCAGGCGATTAAGGCCATCGGCGTTATGAAACGCGATAAGGATTATGTTGTTAAAGACGGTGAGGTTATCATCGTTGATGAGTTTACCGGCCGTATGATGTTCGGCCGCCGTTACAGTGACGGGCTTCATCAGGCAATAGAAGCAAAGGAAGGCGTAACGGTTGAGAATGAGAGCAAGACGCTCGCGACAATTACATTCCAGAACTTCTTCAGATTATATAAGAAGCTCTCGGGTATGACGGGTACGGCTCAGACCGAGGAGGAAGAGTTCCAGGAAATCTACAAGCTTGATGTTGTTGTCATCCCGACCAACAAACCTCTTGCACGTGTTGACCTCCCTGACAGCATATATAAAACCGAGATGGGTAAGTTTAATGCTGTTATTGACGAGATAGTTTCCGCTCACGAAAAGGGCCAGCCGGTATTGATCGGTACCGTTTCAATCGAAAAATCAGAGCTTTTGAGCAAGCTCCTCCGAAAACGCGGAATCGCACATAATGTGCTTAATGCGAAGTTCCATGATAAAGAGGCTGAAATTGTTGCTCAGGCAGGTAAAAAAGGCGCTGTTACTATAGCTACCAATATGGCCGGCCGTGGTACGGATATTGTCCTCGGAGGTAACGCTGAGTTTATGGCTAAAGCCGAGATGGAAAAGCAAGGCTTCCCCGATGAAATGATTGTACAGGCTACCGGGTTTGCTGAAACAGATGACGAAGAAATTTTAAATGCAAGAAAGACCTTCAGAGAGCTTTATGACAAGTTTAAAGAACAGATTGAACCTGAACAGAAAGAAGTTTTGGATGCGGGCGGTCTGTATATTATAGGAACAGAGCGTCACGAAAGCAGACGTATAGATAACCAGCTTCGCGGCCGTGCGGGTCGTCAGGGTGATGTAGGTAAGTCGCGTTTTTATCTTTCGCTTGAGGATGATTTGATGAGACTTTTTGCTCCCGAACGTATAAGCAAGGTTATGGACACCTTCGGTCTGGAAGAAAACGAAGCGATTGAAAGTAAGATGCTGAGCAATGCTATCGAGACAGCCCAGGAACGTGTTGAGGCAAGAAACTTTGATATACGAAAGCACGTCCTTCAGTATGACGATGTGAACAATCAACAGCGTGAAATGATTTATCAGCAGCGTGACAGGGTTCTTGACGGTGAAGATATGCGTTCTTATATAATGAATATGGTCGGTGATACTCTTGAAATGATAATCAAGAAATATTCGGCTGTATCAGACGCTCCGGAAGAATGGGAATGGGATGCTATGCGCGAGCATATCATGGCCGTATTCGGCGAGCTTCCGGAAAACACATTCGACTTTAGCGAGCATGAACTTGACCATATGACTGTCGAAAGCCTTAAAGATGACTTGACTGAGGTTGTGGACGAGAAGTATGTCGCAAAGGAAAAAGACTTTGCGGATGCTTCGGGTGATCCTGATGCAATGAGAAATATTGAGAGAATTATCCTTCTCCGTGTTGTTGACCAGAAGTGGATGGATCATATCGATAATATGGAACAGCTTCGTCAGGGTATCAACCTTCGTGCTTATGCACAGCGTGACCCTGTTATTGAATACAAGTTTGAGGCTATGGATATGTTTGAAGAAATGATTGAGTCCATTAAAGAGGATACGGTTAAGCTTCTCTTCCATGTTGTTCCGCAGACGAGAATTCAGAGGGAGCAGGTTGCAAAGCCTATAGCCGAAAATCACGGCGGTGACGGAACTGTTGTCAAAAAGCCGGTTCGTCACACCAATAAAATTGGCAGAAACGACCCCTGTCCCTGCGGCAGCGGTAAAAAATACAAAAATTGCTGTCTGGCTAAGGATCAGGCTGAAAATAACAGATAATTCTTTGCCCGGGTTTGGTTTTTCCATGCTCGGGCAATTTTCAAATATGTAAATCTATGTTTGACAATAGCGGGAATATATGATATAATAATA
>CAJKNM010000055.1 GCA_905201285.1 uncultured Eubacteriales bacterium
CAAACAAGGAATTGAACAAGGTATCGAACAGGGTATTGAACAAGGAATTGAACAAGGAATTGAACAAGGAATTGAACAAGGCAGTGAGAATAATCGCAAAGAAATGTATAGGACGATGGTAAACAAAGGATTCAGTATTTCAAGTATCGCATCGATCTTCTCGGTAAGTGAAGAGTCGATTGAAAGGCTATTGATGAAAGCTTAGGTGAAGTTAAATATGTGAAGAACATTTAGACACTAGTACAAATCTTTGAGGTTTCTAGAATGACTTTAAAAATAGAGTTTAATAGATGGATGTGGATTTCGCATCCATCTTCTTGATAAGTTGAAAAAAATATAGATATATGCAGGATTGATATCATTTAGATAATGATATTTAGTCTTGATGTAGACGTTGTTTTGGAGTGCACAGGCTTCTATTGCTCAAAGGAAAAGAGCCAGGCTCATATCGATGCAGGCGCTAAGAAAGTTGTTATTTCGGCTCCGGCAGGAAATGACCTTAAGACTATCGTTTACAGCGTAAACGAAAAGACTCTTACAGCTGATGACAAGATCATCTCTGCTGCATCTTGCACAACAAACTGCCTTGCTCCTATGGCTAAGGCTCTTAACGATTATGCTCCTATCCAGAGCGGTATCATGAGCACAATCCACGCTTACACAGGCGACCAGATGATCCTCGACGGTCCTCACAGAAAGGGCGACCTCAGAAGAGCAAGAGCAGGTGCTGCTAACATCGTTCCTAACTCAACAGGTGCTGCTAAGGCTATCGGTCTTGTTATTCCTGAACTGAACGGAAAGCTCATCGGTTCTGCTCAGCGTGTTCCTGTTCCCACAGGTTCTACTACAATCCTCACAGCTGTTGTTAAGGGCAGTGATGTTACAGTTGACGGCATCAACGCTGCTATGAAGGCTGCTCAGTCTGAGTCTTTCGGTTATAACACAGACCCGATCGTATCTTCAGATGTAATCGGTATGAGATTCGGTTCACTGTTTGATTCAACTCAGACAATGGTTTCTAAGATTTCTGATGACCTTTATGAGGTTCAGGTTGTTTCTTGGTATGATAACGAGAACAGCTACACCAGCCAGATGGTTAGAACTATTAAATACTTCGCTGAACTCGGCTAAGATACAGAGTAGACAATACGGCCGCCCGATGGAAGCTTTCCGGGCGGCCTTTTTAGTACAATGAACCTGACGGAATATATTAACATAAATTTCATATAATCTTCACATTTGCCCTATTGACATTTATTCGGTAAATGGATATAATAAATATAGTAGCATTTTTATGATAGTAAATAAAATGCTACTATATTTTGATGATAGAGATTTATGTTAAGGAGGGATAAATACGGATTCAAAACAAATACAGAAGCTGTTTCTTGCGATAATGCCGATATGGCATTATAAGCTGGCGAGACCGTTTAAGCGACTCTTGCTCGACAATGTCAGCCTTGATATGTACTATTGTATACAGATTGTACAGTTTACCGGGCGAGAGATGACAATGACAGAGCTTTCACGGGCAATGCATATGCAGAAACAGCGGATGACAAAGATTGTTGACGGACTGATTGAACATCGGCTCGCGGAAAGGGTTTCGAATCCCGCTGACCGAAGGATTGTCAAAATACGCTTGACGGATAGTGCGTTTGAATATATCGATAAGTTCCTTGATGAATATGCAGTATATTTTAGGGAAATTATAGACGGTATAAGCGATGAGGACAAAACTGAACTCGGCTCTGCTCTGCAAACGATATTTCGGATTTTGAAAGCCGTACCCGATGCAAGAGAAAGTGAACATCAAGGAAGAAAGGAAGCGAAAGTATGATAAAACGGCTTGCTGGCTGTATAAGGGAGTATAAAAGACCCACGATTTATACTCTGATTTTCATTGTGGGTGAAGCAATTATGGAAACAATTATTCCGTTTATTACCGCTCAGCTGGTAAATGACATAAAAGCGGGAACAAATATGAATGAACTTTTAAAGACCGGTTTAATTCTTACGATAATTGCCTGTGTTTCGTTGCTCTGCGGCGGATTGGCGGGGTTTACCTGTTCAAAGGCTTCCGCCGGGTTTGCAAGAAATTTGAGAAGTGATATGTTCAGAAGGGTTCAGACATACAGCTTTGAAAATATTGATAAATTTTCATCTGCGTCGCTGGTTACACGTATGACAACGGACGTTGCTAACGTTCAAATGTCATATATGATGATAATCAGAACTGCGGTTCGTGCACCGCTTATGCTGATTTTTTCGGTAGTGATGACATATATAATGGGCGGGGCACTTGCATCAGCTTTTGTTGTTGTTATTCCGGTTCTTGCCGTTGGGCTTTGGATTATAGGAAAGAAAGCAATGCCGGCGTTCAGACGTGTATTTAAGAAGTATGACCGTTTAAACGAATCCATCGAAGAAAACGTCAGAGGTATGCGTGTTGTCAAAGGCTTTGCACGCGAGAACTATGAAAAGAATAAGTTTGGCGCTGCCGCTGAGGACATCAGAGGTGACTTTACGCGTGCTGAGAGAATCGTTGCGTGGAATATGCCGCTTATGACATTTTGTATGTATTTTAATATGGTATTTATTCTCCTGGTCGGTTCAAAGATTGCTATTCAAAGCGGAGGACAGACCATAGATGTCGGCCAGATTTCAGCAATGCTGACCTATGGTGTTCAGATTCTGATGTCGCTTATGATGTTGTCTATGATATACGTTATGATTACCATGTCAGCGGAGTCAGCGAAGCGTATCTGTGAGGTTCTTGAAGAAGTTCCTTCGCTCGATGAACCCGGAAATCCGATTATGAGTGTTAAAGACGGTTCGATTGATTTTGACGATGTAAGCTTTAAGTATAGCGCAATGGCAAAGAGATATGCGATTGAGAATGTAAATCTTCACATCAAGAGCGGTATGACGGTCGGAATCATCGGCGGCACAGGTTCGAGCAAGTCGTCGCTTGTTCAGCTTATACCAAGGCTTTATGACGCTACCTGCGGAAGTGTAAAGGTCGGCGGTGTATATGTTAAGAATTATGATATAGAAACCCTGCGCGGAGCTGTCGCTATGGTTCTTCAAAAGAACCTGCTTTTCTCGGGAACTATAGCCGAGAATCTGCGTTGGGGTAATGAGAACGCGACCGATGCAGAGATAGAAGAAGCTTGTCGTCTTGCTTGTGCGGACGAATTTATTCAAACCTTCCCCGATAAGTACCAGACTAAGATTGAACAGGGCGGTACTAACGTTTCGGGCGGACAGAAACAGCGACTTTGCATAGCGCGTGCCTTGCTGAAAAAACCGAAAATTCTTATTCTTGACGATTCGACCAGCGCGGTTGATACAAAGACAGACGCAATGATAAGAGATGGGTTTAAAAAGTTTATACCTGAGACAACAAAGCTGATAATTGCTCAGAGAATTGCTTCGGTTCAGGAGGCAGACGCAATTATCGTAATGGATAACGGTAAGATTGCGGATATAGGTACGCATGACGAATTGTTACAGCGGAGTGAAATTTACCGCGAGGTTTATGAACAACAGTCGAAAGGAGGCACCGAAGATGAAGAAAAATAAAAAGATGAACGGCGGCGCGTTTAAGCGCGTTATAAAGATGCTTTTTAAGTTTTATCCGGTGCTCTTGCCGCTGACAATATTTTGTATACTGTTTTCGGCGGCTGCGGCGGCTGTTCCGGATATGTTTATCCAAAAGGTAATAACTATTATAGGAAAGTTCAGTGAGACAAGAGATTGGGCGGCGGCAAGCGGAGAACTTATGCCGAAGATATATCTTCTTGTGGGTATATATATCGTTTCACTCATTGCTATAGTTGTGTATACTCAGCTTATGGCGTTTATCACTCAAGGCTTTTTGTGCAAGATGCGCCGTGCTATGTTTAACGGGATGCAGGACCTTCCTATTAAATACTTTGATAAAAACAAACACGGCGATATAATGAGTCACTATACGAACGATATAGATACGCTCAGACAGCTTGTGTCACAGGCGCTTCCGGCGCTTTTAAGAGCCGGCTCGGTGGTAATATGCGTATTCTTTGTGATGCTCTATTACAGTCTTTGGATGTCCCTTGTTCTCCTTATTGGTGTTGTCGCTATGATGTTTGTATCGAAGAAGCTCGGCGGCGGCTCGGCAAAGTATTTTATAAGACAGCAACAGTCACTCGGCCGTGCCGAAGGTCTTATCCAGGAGATGATGAACGGACAGAAGGTTATAAAGGTTTTCTGTCACGAGAGAGAATGCGAAGAAGACTTCGACAAGCTTAACGATGCCCTGTATGAGGACAGCAGAAAGGCAAATGCCTATGCGAATATCTTAGGCCCGATTATACAGAATATAGGTAATATACTGTATGTTATCGTTGCCATAGCGGGCGGAATATTTCTCATTTTAAATGTTAAAAACGTAAGCATCTCAAGGGCGGCATTGGATATAAGTATTGTTGTTCCGTTCCTCAATATGACGAAACAGTTTACCGGTAATGTCAACCAGCTTTCACAGCAGATTAATGCTATCGTTATGGGTGTTGCCGGTGCAGACAGGATTTTTGAGCTTATGGACGAAAAGCCTGAGACTGATGACGGTTACGTAACCCTTGTAAATGCCGAAATATCAAAGGACGGAACGATTACCGAAACCGACAAGCATACGGGACACTGGGCATGGAAGCATCCCCACGGTGACGGAACGCTGACATATACCGAGCTTAAAGGCGATGTCAGAATGTTCGATGTGGACTTTGGCTATGAAGAAAACAAGCAGGTTTTATACGGCGTGTCAGTTTATGCCGAGCCGGGTCAGAAGGTTGCCTTTGTCGGCGCAACAGGCGCGGGAAAGACCACCATAACCAACCTAATTAATCGTTTTTATGATATAGCCGACGGAAAAATCAGATATGACGGAATCAATATTAACAAGATAAAGAAGTCGGATTTGAGACAGTCACTCGGCATAGTCCTTCAAGAGACGAATCTCTTTACCGGAACGGTTATGGATAATATTCGCTACGGCAGACTTGACGCGACGGACGATGAGTGCCGCGAGGCGGCAAGGCTTGCAGGAGCCGATGACTTTATCACAAGACTTCCGAACGGATATGATACCGAGCTTTCAAACAACGGCGCAAACCTGTCCCAGGGTCAGAGACAGCTTATCGCCATTGCACGTGCGGCGGTTGCAGCCCCGCCTGTTATGATACTTGACGAGGCGACATCATCGATTGATACCCGCACCGAGGCAATAGTTCAGCGCGGTATGGATAAGCTTATGGAAGGCAGAACGGTGTTTGTAATAGCACACAGACTTTCAACCGTTATGAACTCGGATGTGATTATGGTTCTTGACCACGGACACATAATCGAACGCGGAAACCATAAAGATTTGATTGCACAGAAGGGAACGTATTATCAGCTTTATACAGGAGCGTTTGAACTCGAATAGAATAATTCCCCGAATTAAAAGGAGCTGTTTAAAAAGTCAAATGACTTTTTAAACAGCTCCTTTGGGTTTTGGTGTATAAATAGAGGTAACTAATCTTCGTCAGTTCTATCCTTAAGGAAGAAGGAAAGAGAGTCCTCCGAAAATTCAGCGTCAAAGCCTTTCGTCTTCAGAAAGTCCGATATAAATGACTTTACCGAATCCGAAGCAGGTGCATCAAGCGAAAAATGCTGACCGCCGCAGCAATCATGAAAATGCAGCGGAATTATATATTTTTGATACAGCAATTCTTTAAAATCGATTACTTCATTTAACGTTAAGTTAATCATTCATATCACCCTATTTTTAAGTCAAAACTATATTTATCATCAGTATTCTGTGTATTAATGTTCTGTGTTATTCATCATATATTATAACACAACTCATTTTCGGTTTCAACTTAAATATCACATTTCATATTTGTTTGCTTATGATTTAACATACAAAAAGATTTATGCAAAGTTATTTAAGAGGAATAGAAATCACGGTTTTGCCGAGTTCCGGTGAAGAAGCATAAACCTTAAGCCGGCCGGGTTCCTTGCCGACGCGGACGGCAACGGAACACTTGCCCGCTCTCATCTGTCTGCCCGGGCATTGCGGCGGAATATGGTCGCATATATCAGAGCCCGTGCCGACAACCTGACCGAGGCTGTTTGCAGAGAACTTAATAAATGCCCCGGCATCAGGAACCTCACGACCGTTTTCGTCTACGCATACGCAGGTCAAAAGTAACAAGTCTTTGCCGTTTGCATATTCAACCTTGTTATCTGGAATAAGCTTAAGACCGACCGGCTTACCGGTGGTTTCAACAACCTCTTCGGCACAGGTGTGTCCGGAATTTTTGCCGACAGCTTTCAAACTTCCCGCTTTATAGGAAACATCCCATTCGCCGTGACCGTAACGTTCGATTTTTTGTGTGCCGAGAGACTTTCCCTCTAAGAAAAGCTCAACTTCATCACAGTTGGTATAGACCCATACCTTAATCGGCTCGCCCTCTAAACCGCGGTGATTCCAATGCGGAAGAATGTGAACCATCGGCTCATCAGTCCAATGCGATTTGTTCTGATAAAACGCATCCTTCTTTTGTAAGTATAAATCTATCGCTCCCGAAACAGAACAAAGACGCGGCCATACACATTCACCGCGATGCTCAAAGGCAATCCATTGAAAGCTTCCTGCGACCCATTCCCGATCGGTTATAAACTTCCATGTCCTTTCTCTGCCTAAGAACCATTCGTTAGTATCCTTATCATAGGCACTTGTGAAGGCCTTAAAATCATCATAATCTCCGCGAACTGAGCCTGTTGCACAACATTCGGTCGAAACGAAAGGCATATTCGGATAGCGTTTATGTATTTCATCGTATTGAGAAAGGTTATAATTAACGCCGATAACGTCTACCAAATCAAGAACGGTCGAATTAACCGGGTCGTTTGAAACAGCGGTTGTTATCGGCCGTGAGGAATCAAGGCGTCTTACTGCTGTAATCATACTTCCGGCTATTCTGCGTCCTTGTTCGGTCACGTGCTTTGGCTCTTCGTTTCCGACGGACCAGAGAATAACGGACGGATGGTTTCGGTCGCGTTTGATTAAGGATTCGAGCTGAACAATCCCCTCATCGGTGGATTCATACCATCTTGTCTCATCCATAACGAGAATTCCGTTTTCGTCCAATGCGTCCATCGTTGCTTCTGCATGCGGATAATGCGAGGTTCGATATGCATTTGCACCCATTTCTTTTATCAAATCTATTCGATAACGGTATACGTTATCGGGAACTGCCTTGCCTGTCAGACCGTAATCCTGATGCGAGCAGATTCCTTTAAGCTTTATTTGTCTGTCATTTAAGATAAAACCCTTTTCACAGTCAAACCGAAATGTTCTGAACCCGAATTTCGTTTCGGTTTCGTCAATTGGTTCATTATCACCTGATTTGTATATTTTTGTGATAAGTGTGTACATATTCGGTGAATCTATATCCCAAAGCTTTGGGTTATCTATGCTGATACATTGATTAACCGTTGCCTTGCTTTTTAATTTTGCCGTCAGCTCGGTTTCGGTGTGAGCAAGCTCTGTGCCGTCACTGTCGGCTATAGCTGAATAAAGGCGTATTCCTTCGTCATTCAACAATGTGTTCAAAACGGTTGTTTCGATGTTGACGTTCCAGCCGTTCTCGGATTTGACGGGATTTACAAATACGCCCCACAGGTCAACGGCGACAGGTGCTGTTTTAACCAGCCAAACGTGACGGTATATTCCTCCGCCCTGATACCACCAGCCTTCGTGAGTCGAACAGTCGGTGTAAACCGAAAGAACATTTTCTTTATCGAAAAAAGCAATATCGGTTATGTCAACCTCAAACGGGGTGTACCCGCAGAAGTTATGTTTCATAAGACAGCCGTTCAGATAAATCGTTGCATTTGTTGCAACACCCTCAAAATACAGAGTTATTCGTTTATTTCTGTCACCTTCATCTAAAGTAAAGTGCTTTCTGTACCACGCATTTTCGTATTTTAAATAGCCGAGTGCCTGAGGATACTCCTTGCTTGGTGTTCCTTCTATTACATAGTCATGCGGAAGGCTTACATCCTCCCATAAATCGCCGCTCATCTTAGCGGGGTTATATGAGTCGGATATGTCAATATAGTCATATGATGCCGGACCTATCAGCATTCTTTCGGTCTTTGCACCTATATAATCGGGACCCTTCATAACAGTATTGCGCATTGGTAAATCGCCGCGGTGGAACTTCCAGTTATCATCAAACAAGATTTTTTCTCTCATTACCTTACCTCCAAAACGTTTGTATTATTATGCTAAGTATAACATATTTCGGTGGTCCGGACAATGTAATTTACTGTTGTTTATATGCACAAAACGGCTATTAAATTAAGTATGTGTTTTTGAATGTGTAGGAAAAACTTGACTTTGCTTATAAGCTGTGATAATATAATGGCATTAAACATAGAAAGGAATTGTAGCTATGTCAGAAAAAGTTAAAAAGTTTATAGAATCTCATTGGGATGAGTGCATAAAAGAAAACAGGGAGGATGAGGATACCCTTATCGGTATGCCGTATCCGTATATAGTTCCGGCAGTGGGACACTTTGATGAAATGTATTATTGGGATACATATTTCACAAATAAAGGTCTTGAACTCTGCGGAAGGATGCAGCAGGTTAAGAATAATACCGATGATATGCTTTATCTGGTCAAGAAATACGGCTTTATGCCGAACGGAAACAGAACATATTATCTTCTCCAATCACAGCCGCCGTTTTTATCGGGAATGGTGAGAGATGTATATGATTATTATAAAGACACGGTTTGGCTGAGTGCGGCATACGATGTTCTCAAAATCGAGTATAATTTTTGGATGTCAAAGCGAATCACGCCGATAGGTCTTAACTGTTATTCTTGTATATGTGACGAAGGCCGTGTTGAGGGTCTGTCAAAATGTTTTGAAAGTCGTGCCGGCTATATGCCCGAGGGTGATAAATATTTGATTGCTTTGCACTGTGGCATAACCTGTGAGAGCGGATGGGATATAAATCCGCGCTGGGGAATCGAAGGGTATAACTATGCCCCTGTTGACCTAAATTCACTTATGTATATGTTCGAGGATAATATGGCTTACTTCTCCGGAGAACTCGGCAGGGGAGAAGAAGCGCTATGGAAAGAGAGGGCGGCTGTCCGTCGTGAGCGAATGATTAGATATATGGAGGACGAGAACGGCCTTCTTATGGACTATAATTTCGAGACGGGAAGAAGAAGCGAAATCTTTTCGGTTGCATCGCTGTATCCGTTGTATGTAGGGCTTGCTGAGACAAGACATGCGAAGGCCGCCGCTGAAAATCTGTACAGGCTTGAGGCTGATTACGGGGTATTTACCTGTGAAAAGAACGACACTAAAGGAACGTTTCAATGGGATTATCCTAATGGTTGGGCATGCCTGCAATATATTGCTATTATCGGCTTTGATAAATATAAGTATTTTGACATTGCGCAAAGGCTTGCCAAAAAATATTTAACACTTGTTGAAAAGGTTTTTGATGAAACGGGAAACCTATGGGAGAAGTACAATGTTGAGGACGGAAGCTTAAATGTCAGCAACGAATATGAAATGCCCGCAATGATGGGCTGGAGCGCCGGCGTGTACCTTGCGGCAGAGAATTATCTAAACAATAAACAATAAATGTAAAAACATAACCGATGCTTTAAATCAATACTGCATTAAAAGCGGGAAAACCATAGTGAAAGTGGTTTTCCCGCTTTTCGCGTTTTGAGGAAAATGACGGATAAATTTATAGGGCTGATGTCCCGAAGGAGGTTTAAAATAAAATTGTTGCAATTCGGTTTGTTATATGGTAAAATGTGAATGAGAAAATATGTTTAACATTGACACAAATGTGCTTTATGCGAAGACGGCATTTGTTTATAAATATGCGAATAAAATTACTTAAACGATAAAAAATTTTTTAAAAGGGAATGAATTTTTATGGGATTAATTAAAGCGGGCGTCGGTGCGCTCGGAGGGGTTCTTGCCGATCAATGGAAGGAGTTTTTCTATTGTGACAGTCTTGACGCGGATATTCTTTTGGCGAAGGGCGAAAAGAAAACAGGAGGAAGAAGTTCAAATAAAAAGGGCGAGGATAACATTATTTCAAACGGTTCGGTCATTGCCATAAACGAGGGTCAAGCTATGGCCATAGTTGAATCGGGAAAGGTGGTAGAGTTTTCGTCTGAACCGGGCGAGTTTGTGTATGACAGCTCAACCGAACCGAGTATTTTCTGCGGAAGTTTAGGCGAAAGCATTAAAAAGAGCTTTGAACAGGTAGGAAAGCGTTTTACTTTCGGCGGAGACACCGGTAAGGATCAGCGTGTATATTATTTTAACACAAAAGAAATAATGGGAAATAAATTCGGCACGGCAACGCCGATTCCTTTCCGTGTTACAGTCAGTGAGGAGTTAGGTTATAAGCTTTCGGTAGACCTGCGCTGTAACGGTGTTTATTCATATAAAATAACTGACCCGATTCTGTTTTATACCAATGTCAGCGGAAACGTGCCGGAATATTATGAGCGCTCACAGATTGATGGGATGCTTCGCGGAGAACTTATGGACGCGCTTCAGCCGGCGCTTGCGAAGGTTGCAATGCAGAAGATTATGTACTATGAAATTCCCGCTCATACTAAAGAGGTCGGCACGGCGCTTAAGGAAGAGCTTGCGGCACAGTGGCGCCAAAGCAGAGGACTTGAGATTCAGTCTATAAGCTTTAATTCCGTTTCAATCCCGGAGGATCAGCGCAAGAAGCTGACCGAGTGGGAGGAAAACGCAATGACTATGAACCCCGCAACGGCGGCATCACGGCTGGTCGGCGGTCAGGTT
>CAJKNM010000056.1 GCA_905201285.1 uncultured Eubacteriales bacterium
AATTTAATTATAGGAGAAATATTTATGATTACTTTTGATAAAGAAAAGCAAATTTTTCATTTGCAGACGCCGAATACTTCTTATATGATAGGGATATACGGCGGATATTTGTTAGAACATTTGTACTGGGGCAAGCGTGTTGACAGCACAAGCGGAATGTTTGGCACAGAGAGCCGCACCGCTTGCTTCGGTGCAAATGACGCCGAGCTTTCGGAACAGGGAATATCCGCATCTACCGATGCTATCCCTCAGGAATACTCGTTCTACGGAAGCTGTGATTTAAGAAAGCCCGCGTTTCACGCAATATATGCGGACGGAAGCCGTATAACGAAGATGAAATATGATTCCTATGTAATAAAAGCGGGAAAGCCGAAGCTTTGCGGACTTCCGGCCACATACGTTGAAAATGATAGCGAAGCCGATACGCTTGAAATTTCCGTTAAGGACGAGTTGACCGGGCTTAAATTGATTTACAGATACACCGCGTTTAATAATTATGATGCTATAACCAGAAATGTTGAGGTTATAAACGACGGAGATGCCGCGGTGAGCGTTGATACGGTTATGAGCTGTAACGTAGACTTCACAGGTGCTGACTTTGATATGATTAACCTGTCGGGAAGCTGGGCAAGAGAGAGACATATCGAACGCAGAGCGCTCGGAACAGGCACAACAAAAATTGAAAGCCGACGCGGTTCAAGTTCACACCACCAAAGTCCGTTTTTCGCCCTTGCCGAAAAGACAGCTAATGAAAAACACGGTGATGTTTACGGCTTCAGCTTTGTATACAGCGGTAATTTCGAGGCGGGTGTTGAGGTAGATACATATGGCCGGACGAGAGCGTTTATGGGAATAAACTCATGTGACTTCGCGTGGCTTCTCGAGCCGGGCGAGACGTTTACCGCGCCGGAGGTTGTTATGGTATATTCGGCGGGCGGATTCGGCGAGATGTCGAAAACGTTTAACAGGCTCTATCAGAAAAGACTTGCAAGAGGTAAGTACAGAGATGCAGAGCGCCCGGTTCTTATAAATAACTGGGAGGCGACATATTTTAATTTTGATGAAGACAAGATTGTGGATATTGCTAAGACCGCTAAAAAAGCAGGGATAGAGATGCTTGTTTTGGATGACGGCTGGTTCGGAAAAAGAGACAGCGACAACTGCTCACTCGGCGACTGGTATGCCGATACCAAAAAGCTTCCGAACGGTATCCCCGGACTTGTGAAGAAGGTAAATGATATAGGAATGAAGTTCGGCCTTTGGTTTGAACCTGAAATGATTTCGCCCGACAGCGACCTGTACCGTGCGCATCCGGATTGGTGTCTTCACGTTAAAGGAAGAAAGAGAAGCGAGAGCAGAAATCAGCTTATACTTGACTTTTCACGCAGTGATGTTCAAGAGTACATAACGAAATCATTAAAGGACGTGTTGAATTCCGCACCGATTGAATATGTCAAGTGGGATATGAACAGAAATATGACCTGTATAGGTTCGGCCTTGCTTCCGCCGGAAAGACAGGCCGAAACAGCGCATCGGTATATGCTCGGACTTTACAGCGTGCTTGAGAATATTATGGGAAGCTTCCCCGATGTTTTGTTTGAAGGCTGCAGCGGCGGCGGAGGCAGATTCGATGCGGGAATGATGTATTACTTTAACCAGTATTGGACAAGTGACGATACAGATGCGATTGAGCGTATGTATATCCAGCACGGAACAAGCCTTGTTATGCCGGCGGCGTTTATGGGTTCACACGTTTCAGCTGTTCCGAATCACCAGGTCGGAAGAGTTTCGCCGCTTAAAACCCGTGGGTATATTGCAATGTGCGGTCAGCTCGGCTATGAGCTTGACGTGACAAAGATGAGCGATGAAGAACTCTCTGAAATAAAAGAACAGATAGAGGTTTATAAGTCTGTTCGCGGAGTTATTCATAACGGAGATATGTATAGGCTTGTCTCACCGTTTGAAAGCAGTCATACCGCGTGGGAGTATGTTTCTGAGGATAAAAAGATGGCTGTTATGTTCTATTTTACAATAATGACTGCGCCGTCTGTGATTAATAAGTATGTGAAACTTGAGGGTCTTGAACCCGATAAACTGTATAAGCTTCGGGAAACAGGCGAGGTTTACAGCGGTGATGTTTTGATGAACAGAGGAATAAGTATGCCTTACGGAAAAGATTGTGAAGGGCGTATGCTTGTTTTTGATTTGATATAAATAATAGGGGGCGATACGCCCCATTAATTTGTGTCCTTTTTTAATTGTGTGTCAAACTGTTCGTTATATGTTTTTAAATCCGAATCCCACTGTGAATAAGCTGAGTCACCGCGCCGATCGGTAAGGCCGTATTTTTGAAGATAATCGGCGAGGGCATTCGAAACCTTTCGTGCACCGCGATAGTTCATATGCATACCGCCGTCACGTGTGTCGGTATCCCAGTCGATATCGGCGAGAGATTCGTTATAGTTCATATCGATAAATGTTATGTTGTTTTCTTCTGCATATTTTGCTATTACATTATGCCTGTCCTCGTTCCACGATGAGGCTGAGGGAACGCTTAAAAACATAAGCTCTATGTTATTTTTCCGGCAAAGAGCCTGAATCCGTTTTAAATACAGCACTGTTGCGCTCCGCAGGTACGGATACCGGTCGGGATTATCCATATATTCATCGCTCCCGGTATAGGGTACGGTCTGAAGGTTCACATAGTGACCCTTGTTATTGTCCTTCCAGCTATAGTCGAACTTTTTTGTATAGTCACTGATATGCTTCCAGTTATCATGATAATGAAAGACAGGAAGGTAATATTCAAGCATTTCGGATACTGTTTCATCATATTTATCGGTTGAACTGTTGCCCTTTCCGCCGTTTTCATAAATGCTGTCTGTTTCTATGATGAAAAGCTTCGGCTTTTGGGTTCTGAGAATTTCTTTCATTAGGTAATAGTCACCGCTTATGCTTTGCCACGGCTTCCCGCAGACATAGCCGGTATAGCCGTATTTGTTGTAGATGTCAAGCGGAGCAACACCCTCAGAAACATTACTGTCACCCAAAACAAAGTAGTCAAGTGAATTTTCGGGTTCGCCGATATAGCCGCCGGCACTGTATTGTTTTAAAGTTCGGTTACTCTTCGGAAGGAAGAGAAGCGACAACCCAAATAACACAAGAGCCAAAACAGTCAGAAAAACAAGAATTTTAAGAATTATTTTTATTCTGGTCAAAGAAAACATATTTTCACCACCTAAAACGCCGCGTAGATAAATGCAACAGGATTATAGCTTGCGCCATATGCGCCGAATACAACGACAAGCACAACAGCAGCAATATACACACCCCAGCGGATAAATATATTATATCCGGAGACGGTTTCGCGAACAGAGACTCCTTTTTCTTTTAAAATATCAACGGTCAGCATAAGGATTACACTGAATATGATTATAGACCAGTCACAGATGTCTATGCCGAGACTGAGGAGACTTCCGTCGGTGAAAACAGATAGATTAATCCCCTTAAACGCTGATAAAAACATCTGCCATGCGGCGTTTAAGCTGTCCGCCCGAAACATAAGCATTCCTATATTGACAAGAATAAATGTCCGTATAACCTGAAATATCCGATAGCCGCGGCTTTTTGTATCAATTCTGAGTTTAGAGCTTATTTTTGCAAACGGCACTTCAAAAAACATTCCCATACACGTTATGAAGAAGTAGTACATACCATACATAATGTATTTTATATCCGCACCGTGCCACAGACCGTTACCGAACCATACAAGGAAAAGCACCGGCAGGGGCAGAAGAAGCCTGACCGCACCTTCCGGAAGGTGTTTTCTTATCAAAGCGGTGAATTTTTTATACCATCCCGAAAGCGATGCCCCATAAAACACGTAATCACGAAGCCAAGCGCCCAGTGTGATGTGCCATCTTCGCCAAAATTCGTTGACCGAGGTCGAAAAAAACGGCTGACGGAAGTTTTGCGGCAGATCTATGCCAAACATTTTTGCGCTTCCGACAGCTATATCCATACACCCCGAAAACTCAGCATAAATCTGAATTGTATAGAGCAGGACGGAAAGTATAATAATTATGCCGGAATACTGACTGTAGTTTGAAAATACGTTTTTGACCAAAATGTCGGCTCGGTCAGCAATAACAAGCTTTTTGAACAGTCCCCAAAAAATAAGCTGAAGGCCGAATGTAACATTCTTGTATGACAGCTTATGACCGTAATACAGCTGATCACCCACCTCGTCAAAGCGGCTGATCGGACCCTCAACAACGGTCGGGAAGAATATAAGATATAAAATGACCTTAACGGGATTTCTTGATGCCTTATACTTTCCGCGGTATACGTCTATTAAATAGCTTGCCGCCTGAAGTGTATAAAAGGATATTCCGAGGGGCATAATTATCTTTTTAATCTGAAAGGGCTGACCCAAACCTAAGACGTTTAAAACTCCGTTTGCTGTCTCAGCAAGCAAACCGCTGTATTTAAAGTAAATAAGAAGGCCAAAGTTTAAAAGAACCGTTGTATAGCAGATAAGCTTTTTCCGCCGCTGAAACCGTTTCTTCAGCTGCTTGCGTTCATCGCGTTCAAGGCCGCCCTTTAAATCGGCAAAGCAGCTGTCGGTTCTTGATATAAACAGAGCACCGCCAAAGACGGTCATTGCTGATATAAGTATAAATAAGATTAGCTTTCCGCTTGTCGCAAAATAAAATAATATGCTCGACAGCAGAAGGACAACCCATTCAAGCTTTTTCGGCAGGATTGTGTATATTACAAACGTTCCTAAAAGAAAGAGCAGCAAATATACATATGATGAATAAGCCATATTATTCCGTTCTCCTTGCGTTATATGTTCGATTAATTATTTACTCATCCTCGTCGGAGAGCCGTTTTATCATTTCGTACATAGCATCGGCGGACTGAAAGTTCTCGGGAACCATATCAAGCGGAGTGAGGTCTATGTCAAATTCATCCTGTATTTCCGATGAGATTTCGATGATGTCAAAAGAGGTTAAAAGTCCGTCATCTATAAGATGCTTTTCCGATTCAAAGTCTATGTCAGGCCTGAGGTTTTTTAAAAGTTCAATTAATTCATTCATTTTTTATTCTCTCCTTATTATTTTATGGCCGACAGAAGCTCTTTCCTGTCAACCTTTCCGTTTTGGTTATGCGGAAGCCTTCGCATACATACATACTCGGACGGAAGCATATATGCGGGGAGCTTCTGCGATAGCGCGCGTCTGAGTTCACTCGGCTCGGACTTCCTTCCGGTATAGACAAGTATAATTTTATCAGTGTCGGGGTTGTATAGACAGACGCCGTATGTGATGGCATCAAGCGAATTTGCGGCGGTTTCAATCTCGCCGAGTTCTATCCGATACCCCATATGTTTAATCTGAAAGTCACAGCGTGATACAAAGACAAGCTCACCATACTCGTTTTTTCTGACCAAGTCCCCCGTTTTATACACCGTTTCGGGATAGCGCTTGTTTAAAGGGTTTTGAACAAACGCCTTAGCGGTTGTTTCGGGGTTGTTATAGTAACCGGCGGCAACAATCGAACCGCGGACATAAAGCTCGCCTTCATCGGCCGGGTCTCCGTCACTGTCTATGATAATCAGACCGCAGTTTTCACAGGCGTTTCCGATAGGCACCGGTTCATCGTCGCGGAGATTTCGGCCTGCACGCCAGTAGGCGCATATGTCGGTTGTCTCAGTCGGCCCGTAAAGGTTTGCGAATTCCGAATCGGGCAGGCTCTTTATCCAGTAGTTAAGCTGTTTGGTCGGCATAACCTCACCGGCAAACATTATAAGTTTTAGCTTTGGCGGCATAATATAGTCGAAGGTCTTTAAGTTTGCAACTATACACAACGCGGACGGAACCCAATAAATCGTGTTGATTTTATGTTCGTTTATATATTCAATCAGCTTGAGCGGAAAGGCGAAAAGCTTTTTCGGAATAATACACATTTCCGCACCACAGCGTATAGTGGTATATATGTCAAGCACCGACATACTGAAATAGAACGGTGTTTGGTTTCCGAAAACGGTCTGTGAGTTTATTTTAAACGCATCCTCAACCCATTTTGTGTATGAAATTATGTTTCTGTGGTTTATAACAACGCCCTTAGGTGAACCGGTCGAGCCGGAGGTGAAAAGCACGTATACGGGGTCTGTGTCGGTTGCCGCTGCCCTTCTGTGCGAAAGCTCGGTTTCATTTATCGCGAAGCCGCTAAACCTTTCGGAATTTATTTTAATGTCGATAGAAGAGAAACAATCGGGAAGAGCCTTACCCTTGTATATGATCGCCTTTGGCATTAAGGTGTCTAAAATTCGGGTAATTCGGCTTTCGGGCATCTCATAGTCTATCATACAATAGAAACATCCGCCGTATACAACGCCCATACACGAAATAAGGGACGATATGCTCTTTGGCATATATATTGCGACTGCCTGACCCGCATCCACATATGATGAAATCAGGCTTCCCGCGGCTTTGGAAAGCCGTGTGAAGGCTGAGTACGAAACGGAGTTGTTCTCGTCCGAAAATATCAGTTTATCGGGAAGACGCTCGGTTGAGGTTTCAAGATAATCTAAGATATTATTCATAGTTAATCATAACCCCCAAT
Organism: uncultured Eubacteriales bacterium; assembly: GCA_905201285.1. Taxonomy (GTDB): domain Bacteria; phylum Bacillota; class Clostridia; order Monoglobales; family Monoglobaceae; genus UMGS1820. The sequence goes on from CAJKNM010000056.1 coordinate 6,631, forward strand.
TAAGTTTGGTATGCTTAATTTTTAGTATAGCACACAAAAATTAATAATGTTTATATAAATTATGTACAAATTATTAATGCGGAAAAATCAAAGTTAGGGTATTGAAATTATATTATAGTTTTGTTATAATATGATAAATAGATACGCCAAATCAGGCGTTTTTTTAACGGAGGTAAAGGATATGAAATCAAAAAAGCTGATGATAATTGCACTTTGTGCGGTTATGGCTATGACGGCGGTCGGCTGCGGAAGCAAGAATAAGTCTGCCGCTCCGGAGGCCTCAACACAACAAAATGAAACAAAGAATGGTGACGAGAAGAAGGCGGATGGCCAAAATAACGGCGATGATGAGAAAAACAGCGCGGGTTCTTCGGAAAATCAGGGAGAAAAAAGCGGAAACTCGGGTGATTCAAAAAAATCAGATGAAGCAAAGGAATCAAACGGTTCCGGGTCGGAACAAACAGAGATAAATACAATGGATGACCTTCAGGGAAAGGTTGATGAATTTAACAATACGACCGACCCCGAGCGGAAGGAAGAACTAAGACAAGAGCTTGAGAAGTTTATCAAGCAGGCAGAGGAGCAAAGCGCAAATAACGCATAAACAAAGGCAGCCGTTTCGGCTGTCTTTATTTATGTATATTTTTCATATAAAGCGAGATACTACCTCATAAGACAGTACGTGAAAAAGGTGGTATTTCTGTGTCGGATAAGAATTTTTCACCTCAAAAGCAGGTGAGCCGGGATTTGACTGAAAATAAAAAATTTATTGAAGATATTTTTTCTGTTCCCAATAACTTTGATTTTATTCTCCGCGAATTTGATGTCGGCTTTGATGACGGCTCAGTTCCGGGATTTCTTGTTTTTTATGACGGACTCGTTGACCAGACCTATATCAACCGTGACATAATGCGCGGATTGATTCAAAACAGCGGAAGGCTTCCGAACGGCGGTGATTTTTCGGATAAGATATTTAAAAGAATAATTACCCTTGCACCCCTCACAAAAGAATATGATATGGATAAAATAATCGAGATGCTGACATTCGGGCATTGTGTTATATTTATTGACGGGTGCGACTGTTGCTTTGCCGCAGATGTCAAAGGCTGGGGAAACCGCGGTGTAAACGAGCCGATGCGAGAGGCGAGCCTTTCCGGACCCCAAGAGGCATTTAACGAGGTGATAATGAGTAACCTCGCCCTGATACGCAAGATATTAAAGGACCCGATGCTTATAGCCGAGAATGTCAAGGTGGGAAGAATAAGCCAAACTCCGTGTGCACTTATGTATATTGACGGTATCACAAACAAGCGGCTTGTCGCAGAGGTCAGGCATCGGCTGAACAACATAGACACCGATTATATTTTTTCATCGGGTGACGTAGAGATGCTTATGGAATCACACAGCTTTTCGCCGGTAACCCGAACGCTTAAAACCGAACGTCCCGACCGTGCGGCGTCTATGCTTGCTGAGGGAAAGGTGGTTATTATTGTTCAGGGAAGTCCGTTCGTCCTTGTCCTTCCCACGACAGCAGCCGACCTGATAGAGGCGTCAGAGGATAATTACGTGCGTGTATCCGAGGCGAATTTTATGCGTATAGTCCGCCTTTTGGGTATGGCTCTTTCGCTTTTGCTTCCGGGGGTTTCGCTTGCGGTTCTTCTCTATCATCAGGAGGTTCTGCCGACCGACCTTCTTTTGGCTATAGAGGCATCGCGTGAGATTGTTCCGTTTCCGCTGGCGGTTGAATTGATCTTGATGGAGCTTGCATTTGAACTTATAAAAGAAGCGTCTGTCAGAGTTCCGAGTGCGGTTGGTTCAACTCTCGGGATTATAGGCGGACTTATATTGGGTCAGGCGGCGGTTGAGGCGGGCATAGTAAGCCCTATTTCGATAATAATTGTATCCATAGCGGGACTCGGCACATTTGCGTCACCGTCGGTTGCACTTTCGCGCTCTCTTGCGCTGATGCGGTTTGCATTTATCATTGCCGGAGCGGCAGCGGGAATATTGGGGATAATCTTCGTTCTGTTTACGGGAACGGCGTATCTTGCGTCATCCTCGACATATGGGATGCCGTTTCTGTCGCCCATTACACCGCGGGACGGTGATTCGCCGATTGACGCGGTATTGATTAAGCCAATATGGAAACGTGAGCGCAGGCCGAAAAACCTGCACACACAACAGCCGGTAAAACAGCCGCATATCAGCAGAAAGTGGTTGAGGTGATAATATGAATGAGAATAATTATATGGGTAAGTGGGAGCTCGGCTGTATTGTGTTAAATTCGATTGTATATAAAATTTTGACCGGATATACGGAAAAAATTGTCACACTCGGCGGAGCGGCAGCGTGGATGACCGCGGCTTTTGACGGGATAATTTTTTTGGTTATTCTGAAAATCGTGATTAAGGCTTATGAACCGTATGCTGATGAAGGAATACTTGATGCGCTTCAAAAGCGCGGAAGGAGCGGCGTATGCAGGACTGTGGCTATTCTTGCGGCGATATACTTTATATTTTCGGCAATCAATACGCTTTCCCTGGTTTGTTCGGCACTTAAGGTAATAACATACACGAATTCGCCGCGGTGGTTTTTAGCAATATTCTTTATTGTCGGCGCAATCCTCACCGCTGTATGCGGTGAGAGAGCGGTCAGACGTATCCATTCTCTTACCGTACTCGGAATATGCGTCATAATTGTGGCAATAGTGATTTTAAGCCTGAAATATTCGGATGTGTATAACCTTTTCCCGATTTTTGGAAACGGAGCAAAAAGTGTTTTCGGAAAAGGCCTATGCGGTTTATTTTTGTATTCGGACATAGCTGTGCTGCCTTTCCTCCCGAGACGGGGAGGAGAGTATTCGTATAAGAGAACGGTAATGAATTCCGCGCGGATAGGGGTGCTGTTAAACGTTTTGGTGATTCTTGCCGTGACGCTTAATATAAACCCCGCCGAGAGGATAGACCTTCCTTTATACCCTCTGACAAAGACCGCGAATATAGGAAAGCTTTCGGCGAGACTTGATGCGGCATATCAGGTTGTTCTGATTGTTTCGGCGCTGGTGTATCTTTCGCTTGCAGTGAGGATATTGCTTACGTGTTTCAGAAAGGCTTCGTTTAAAATAAGACGCACAGGCGGCGCAATATTATGCCTTGTACTTTGTTTATCGCTTTGCGGATGCTATGACGGAAATGAGGTTGAAGAAAACGCATATGCGGTGGCGGTTGGGGTGGATAAAGGAGAAAACGCGGCCTACAGCTATACATTTCAAATATCAAATCCGCTCGATTCGGGGAGAAAGGCAGGAATCAAGCCGGCGGATAAGAAACAAGACGATGATGAGCTTGATGAAACAAATAAAACAGTGGACAATATAACGGTTGAGGCCGATGATTACTTTCATGCGGCAGATAAGCTTAAAAGCATTTTGAGTAAGGACCTGAGCCTTTCACATCTAAAGCTTTTGGTTTTTTCAGAGGAGGCCGCAGAAAACGGAGTGCTTGAACACAGCGAGCCTATTCTGCATGAACGAGAGGTCAGACCGGGCACAAACCTTTGCCTTGCTCGGTCGGCGAGGGATTTTTTGGTGAATGTGAAGCCGACGCTTGAGAAAAGTACAGTCAGGTATTATGAATTGTACTTTAAGAATTATAAAGTTCCTTATGCGCCGGTGACCCAGCTGAGAGAGTTCGTCGGAAGAAGCAGCGACCCCGGTAACGACGCGGTTATTCCTGAAGTTAAAGACGGCTCACTTGAAGGAATGGGTCTTTTTTCAAACGGAAGGCTCTGCGGAAGCGCGGAAGCGGAGGAGGTTGTTATATACAAGCTTTTACGCGGTGAATTAAAAAGCGGTACGGTTGAAAATTTCGGTAAAACCGCGCTGATAAGCAGCGGGGGAAAGCCGAAAATTAAAATTAAGTTAAACGGTGAGACGATTGAAGCGGAAATCACGGCGTGTATAAAAATTGATGACGGTGATTTGGATACGGCGGATAAATTAAATAATGATGCGAAAAATTTTTTAAATAATTCGTATCAATCGGGATGCGATGTTTTGGGAATAGGCAGGAGATTAAAGAAAAATTTTTCGACGCAACAAAAATGGGATAGTTTCGATTGGCGGTCTAAGATAAAAAATTGCAAATTCACCGTTAATTTTTGGATAA
>CAJKNM010000057.1 GCA_905201285.1 uncultured Eubacteriales bacterium
AGAACAAAAGATATTTTAGATGAAAAAGATCCTAGAGTTAGAGCAAAAAACACAGATGTAGAATTTCCATTATGTGAAGAGTATAAAAATATTATTCCTGAGATGCTTAAACATCTTCGTTATTCTCAAATAGAAAAATATTCTAAGAAATATAATCTAAGACCCGGTATGGGACTAGCAGCCCCTCAACTTGGTATCAATAAGAATTTTTTTGTCAATAACTTTCAATAAATTTAAAAATATTTTCACAAATTTATAGAATTCTTCATAAATTTATAGAATTTTATCTGAGTCCCGATATTGCATCTGAAATAGTTTTATCCTGAGCTTCCTTTCCGAATTTGTCAACCTGTGCCCTGTTTCTGGGGTTGTGGGTCAGACAGCCAGCTCCGCCTATACATCCGCCGAGGCAGGCCATTCCCTCTATAAAGTTGGCATCAAGCACACCCTTTTTCTTTTTAAGCAGGGCGACGCGGCATTCGTCTATTCCGTCACAGGAATACGCCTTAAGCTCAAAGTCATCGCGACCGTGTTCTTTAAGAGCCTGCTGGACCGCGTCAGCAAGTCCGCCACAGCGTGCAAAGATTCTTCCGAAGTACGATGCATTATCAAGCGAGCGTTCTTCAAGGGTTGTTATATCTATATCCCTGCTGTCGAACAATGCCTGAAGTTCCTCAAAAGTTATCGCCGCGTCAACATAATCGCGGACATCCTCTTTCTGAACCTCCATCTTCTTCGCGGTGCACGGACCTACAAAGACTATCTTTGCGTTCCTATCAACCTTTTCTTTTATATATTTTGAAATAGTGGCCATAGGCGAAAGATTATGCGAAATATATTGGCTCATCTCAGGAAACATTTTTTCTATGCACGATACAAAAGCAGGGCAGCACGAGCTTGTCAAGAATCCCTTTTCGGCGAGTTCCTCAGACTCGGCATACGCAACCATATCAGCGCCAAGTGCCGCCTCCATTATGGTCGAAAAACCAAGCTCTTTAAGTCCCGAGATAACCTGACCGAGTTTCGCGTATGTAAACTGACTTGAAATTGACGGAGCAACAACGGCATAAACCTTATACTTCGTGTTATTCTCGCTCTTTTTTATTATATCGATACATTTTAAAATGAATGATTTATCCATAATTGCACCGAACGGGCACTGATATACACACGCACCACAGCTTATACACTTATCATTGCTTATTGACGCCGACTTATTCTCATTGACAGAGATTGCCTTGATTCTGCACGCCTGAAGGCACGGACGCTTTCTGTCAACTATAGCGGAATAAGGACAAACCTTTGCACAGGCACCGCAGTCAACACACTTTGACTTATCGATATGCGCCTCGTGATTACGGTCAAAGGTAATGGCTCCGCGTTTGCAAACATCCTCACACCTGTTTGCCATACAGCCACGGCAGGCATTGGTAACCTCATATCCGCCCATAGGACACTCGTCACAGGCTATTTCGAGAACCTCGATTACATTCGGGTTATCCTTGTGTCCGCCCATAGCCATCTTAACATACTCATTGATTATCGCGCGTTCTTTATATACACAGCAACGCATTGTCGGAGTGTTCCCCGGAATTATTATCTGTGGAATATTAAGTAAATTATCATTAAGAGTATCATTCCAAGCCTGTCTTGCAACCTCACGCAAAACTTTATACTTCAAATACTGTACCTTTGTGTCAAACTTTCTCATAGCAGTTATGCCTCCCTAAATCTAAAAATAACTTACTTTAACGCGTTTATATAACTTTCAGAACCTTTATTCTATATCATCCTTCTGTTGAAAATCAATTTTTTTGTTTAAGTACGCAAGCGACAAAGCCATATTCTCATACTGAACAGTCACCTCGTCGGGAACATTAAGCGAACACGGCGCAAAGCACCAGATTGCACGGATTCCGTCACTGATGAGCCTGTCACAGACCTCCTGTGCGTGTTCCGCGGGAACAGTGATGATTCCGATACGGACGTTGTTCTCTCTGCAAAATTCATCAAGGCTTTCCATCGGCATTATTGGCTTACCGAGCTTACTCATATCGGTATCCTTGCACCTTATGTCAAAGGCCGCCGAAATTTTAAGCCCATAATCCTCAAAGCCCCTGTAATCAAGAAGTGCACGGCCGAGCTTACCTGCGCCGACAAGAACAACATTATTGTTCTTGTCGGTGTAGAGAAATTTTTCAAGAGTGTCGATAAGTTCTTTTATGTTATAACCAGTCTTAGGTCTGCCCGCACCGCTGACCGAGCTTAAATCCTTTCTGACCTGAACCTCACCGAGGCCGAGCTGTTTAGCAAGAGCGGTAGCCGAAATATTCTCGCTTATATGACTTGCGCCTTTGAGATATTTCAAATATGTGGGTATACGCCCCATTGTTGCTCGTGATACTTCGATTTGCTTCATCTAAACCACCTTTTTAAAATAAGTAGTAAAACCTTTTTAACCAAATATTACAATCAAAAACTGTGAAACCAAAACAACCGCAAGAAGTGCAATCGGATAGGTTGCCGCATAGGCTGCAGCAACGTCCTCTGTCTTTGCCACATGGATAAGCGTTCCGAGAGCCGGTGTACTTGTCATTCCGCCCGTAATAGAACCGAGAGAATTTAAAAGGCTCAGCTTCAGCACCTTTGTCGCTATAACATATCCGACAAGCATAGGAACAAGCGTCATTAATGCTCCGTACAGGAAGTAAATCGGTCTGAAGTATTTCACAAAGCTTGCCCCGCCGGCTACACCTGCGCCGATGAGGAATATCATAAGTCCCAGTTCTCTTAAAACCTCAAGAGTCTTTTTCTCAGGCATAATATTAACTCTTCCGATGTGTGAAAAATGTCCGAATAAAAGCGATGTTATAAGCGCACCGCCGGTGGTTGTAAGCGAGAAACAAGTTCCCGAAAGGCCCTGTGCCGTCAGAGGAATCTTTATGTTTCCTATTAAAATTCCGATAAGTGCCGCAAGGCCGAAAGCGCCGAGTCCCATATCGTCAATGTTAATCAATTTTCCGGTAATGACTCTCGCCGCACCGGTGTCAACGCTTGCAAGCTTCCTGCGTTCTTCATCCATATCCGCGTGCACAATTTTGGGCATAATCTGAACAAAAAGAACAACTCCTATAACGCCGAACAGATACGCTATTCCGTGACCGACGGTAACCGCGTCCTCGTATTCGCTTGCAAGCTCGGGCGTTGCCGCATAGAAATTCTTAACTGTTTCCTTTGCCGCCGAGAAACCCGGTGTGGTTGTGAGCGAACCGGAAAGCAGTCCGTCTATCATTGCCAAAAATCTGTTGTTGTCGGCTTCAAACGGCCTTCCGATAAGATAGCAGGCAACGCAGGTAAGACCGCCGGCAAGGATTATTACGAATCCAAGTAATATATATGACTTAAAATTATTTTTCAGATTCTTAAAAAACTTAGGTCCGGCGATAAATCCGACCGATGTAACAAAGAATACAAGGCCTAAGTTTTCAACTATTTTAAGTCCGTGCTGTGCAATTTCCGCATTTTTCATTGCATCTGTGAGATTATTATAGAAAAACGCACCGTAGAGAAGCGACACAACGAAAACCCCGGCCGTTCCGAGAGACACACCCTTCACGGTAATACGGCCGAGCAGATAACCGAGTGCAACTATTGTCATAATCGAAAAAATCAAGTATGACACACCTGATATGGATACAACTTCATTAAATAAATGCATTGGTTTAAACCTCTTTCTAAATTCTAAGGCTAATACTGCACTATGTCAGCATTAGCCACCACCGGACAGAGCAGTATTGCCCTGTCCGATGGTGGCCTTCGCCTGTGTTTATTTATTTCTGTTTTAATTTAAATTTCACTTTTTCTTCTTGTGTAGTTAGGAAGGAGTTTTGGTGAAACAGCATCCGTTTTGATTCCTGCTGCTTCTCTCTCTGCGTCAAATTTAGCTATGTGGTCAAGTGTAAGCTCAGAAACAGTAACGTTCTTTGAAGTCTCCGCCGCATGAACTCCGGCATTTCTTCCGAATACGATAACGTCGAGAAGTGAGTTACCCATAAGACGGTTTCTGCCGTGGATTCCGCCGACAGCCTCACCTGCAACAAACAGATTTTCAACGTTTGTTGTCATACCGTTTACGTTGATGTCAAGACCGCCGTTCTGATAATGAAGCGTCGGGTATACCAAAATCGGTTCCTTTCGAATATCGATTCCATAGCTCATAAACATACGCATCATAGCCGGAATACGCTTTTCGATTGTTCCCTCACCGCCGATTGCCTCAATCATAGGTGTATCAAGCCATACCGCCTTACCGCTTCCTGTATCTACGCCCTCATCTCTGTCAGAGCACTCACGGATAATCGAAGCCGCAGCAACGTCACGTGTTTCAAGCGGATGCATAAATACCTTTCCGTCACGATTAATAAGCTTTGCACCGAGCGAACGAACCTTCTCGGTAACAAGCGCACCGAAAATCTGCTGCGGGAAAGCAGCACCGGTCGGGTGATACTGAAGTGTATCGGCATAGAGAAGCTTTGCACCAACTCTGTAGCCGAGAACAAGACCGTCGGCTGTTGCACCGTAATGGTTAGATGTCGGGAAGCCCTGATAGTGCATACGTCCTGCACCGCCTGTTGCTATAATAACAGTCTTGGCTCTTGCAACCATAAGCTCCTTTGTTTCCATATTCATAAGAACAGCACCGGCCGCTTTGCCGTCCTTATCAAGGATAAGCTCTATTGCGGAGGTGAAGTCAACTATCGGAATACCGCGGTTGATAACCTCGTCACGAAGGGTTCTCATTATTTCAGCACCGGAATAGTCCTTAGCCGCGTGCATTCTCTTACGCGAGGTACCGCCGCCGTGAGTTGTAATCATAGTGCCGTCGGGCGCCTTATCGAATTCAACTCCGAGGTTGTTAAGCCACTGAATTGCCTCAGGTGCGTCACAAACCAACTTTGCGAGAAGCTCTCTCTTCGCGGCAAAGTGACCGCCGCCGAATGCGTCAAGGAAGTGGATAGCAGGTGAATCGTTTTCCTTATCAGCCGCCTGAATACCGCCCTCAGCCATCATGGTGTTTGCATCACCGATTCTGAGTTTGGTAACTATCATAGCCTTTGCGCCAGCATTGTCGGCCTCTATGGCCGCCGATGAACCTGCACCGCCGCCGCCGATGATAAGAACATCCACATCATATTTAACGTCAGAGAGGTCAACATCCTCTGCTGAAATTCTGCTGTGTGCCTCAAGAAGCTCACACAGCTCATGAGGAACAAATTCGCCCTTGTTGGGGCCGATTTTCAGTTCCGAAAATTCTTCTTTTTTATAGTCGGGATGATATGCCGCAAGAAGGTCGTCCTTTTCCTTTGCAGTCATACGGACGGGCTCATATGCAATATTCGCCTCACGTGCAGCTTCAACCGCCTTTAATGATTCCTGAAATTCAGATGAATACATATGTTTTTCCTCCTTACTTTTCTATCTCTCTGTTATTGTAAAGCTCCTGAAGTTCTTCAACAGGCTTACCCATAAGCGCCTCAATCAAATCATTGAATGTACCGTCTTTGATTTCCTTTACACGGTTTTCAAGGTGCTGAGTCTTAGGCGCGAGGTACTTTCCGTTAAGTCTGCGCGCAAGCATAGCAACCTGAGGGTGTGAAATCCCGGCAGGGCATCTCGAAGAACATACTCCGCACATTACACAGTCAAAAGATTCCTCAGCACACTTTTCAAATTCACCGCGCTGAGCATAAGCTATGTACTGCATAACATTAAGGCTCTGAGTACAGCTCTTTGTGCAGGCGTTACAACCAACACAGGCATAAATCTCAGGATAAAGCTGCATCATAATCTGTTCGGTCGGCTTTATCTCTTCAATGTTGTATACCTCTTTAACGAGAGGGAAGAACGGGAGTGTTGCCACATACATATTATTTTCTACCTTTGTCTGACAAGCCAGACAGGTTTTTAATTCCTTGTCGCCCTTAATGCGGTAAATCGTCGCACAGGCACCGCAAAAACCGTTACCGCAGCCGCGAACAAGCTGATAACCCGCGTATTCCATCGCACGCATAATTGTCAGATTATCAGGAACACTATACTGCTTGCCGAAGAGGTAAACATTTACCATATTATCCATAATAATTGCTCCTTTCAAGCGTTAATCTCATTTCTCGGCTGCGGCTCTTGTCCGCAGCCGCATTATTTAATATTCGTCGGGAAGTTCATCAATTTCATCAAAGCGGAAAACAGGGCCGTCCTTGCAGACATACTTAGAGCCGATGTTACATCTTCCGCATTTGCCGATACCGCACTTCATACGAAGCTCCATCGTGGTATACACCTGAGTCTTGTCAAAGCCAAGCTCTAAAAGACCCGCAAGCGTAAACTTAATCATTATAGGAGGTCCGCAGAGGATTGCGATTTTATCGGTCGAAAAGCCGAGTTCTTTAACATAGTTCGGAACGAATCCGACATGGCCATCCCACTCGGGCTGTTCTCTGTCGATTGTCAGATGAACATTAACGCCGGCATCCTTCGACCACTCGTCGATAATTTCCTTATAGTCAACCAAATCCTGCATACTGCGCGAGCCATAGACAATATCAATCTTTCCATAGCGGTCGCGGTAGTGACGGCAATAGTTTATAACCGAACGCAGCGGAGCAAGTCCGATACCGCCGGCGATAAAGAGCATATCGTGACCCGCAAACTCGGTATCTACCGGGAATGGGTGTCCGTACGGCCCGCGGATAGTAATCTGCTGGCCTACCTCCATAGAATGGAGCCACTGGGTAACACAGCCGCACTTTTTAATTGAAAATTCCATAAATTCGGTGTTTGTCGGCGATGATGTAATAGAGAACATAGCCTCACCGACACCGGGAATAGAAAGCATAGCACACTGACCCGGCATATGTTCAAACGCCTTTTTTCCGTCCGGTGTAACCACGCGGAAGGTCTTAACATCGGGTGTATCTATACGAATATCGGTAACAACTCCGACAACGGGTATAAGAGGTTCTTTAATATCAATCATTGCTCTTACCTCCAAGCTTCTTCATAACCTTAACAATGTTCATCTGAACCGGGCATTTTGACAGACATCTGCCGCAGCCGACGCACGAGAACAGGCCGTCATTATTGGTCGGATAATATACCAGCTTATGCATAAATCTCTGACGGAAGCGTTCAACCTGAGTAAGTCTCGGCTGACCTGCTGACATCTTTGTAAAGTTTGAATACATACAAGAATCCCAACAGCGGAAACGCTTAACGCCGTGACCGGTATTAAAGTCCTTAATATCATAGCACTGACAGGTAGGACAAACAAATGTACAAGTTCCGCAGCCAAGACATGACTGAGAAAGCTCTGCCCACTCGGGTCTGTCAAAGAACTCCTTTGTCTTATCCGCACCGAAGGCATCTGCCGAAAGCGAAGCAAGCGGAAGCCTACTCATACGCTCGTGAACGGTCTTAACCTGTTCATCGACAGCGCTTCTGTCAGTATCTTCGGTAATATCATTTAAACTGTTTAAGAGAGCCTCGCCCTTTTCGGTCTTTGCTTCAAGATAAAGAGCATCATCGGTTTTATGACAAACAACATCGCCCTCGGGATTTGCCGCATCTATGTCAAACGTCTGACAGAAGCAGGTCTCGACAGGTCTGATACAAGCCATCGAAACGATAGTTCCGTGATTGCGGCGGTTTTCATAATAGCTGTCAGCCGGGTCGGCGAGAAATACTCTGTCGAGTATTTCAAAGCTCTTTACATCACAGGCACGAACGCCGAAGATAACAAATTTCTCCGCCTCGTTTCTTGTGTCAATTATTTCTATATTCTTGCCCTCCATCTTAAAGTCCATAAGATTTTCGGTCTGAGGAAAGAAGAAATCCTTTGCGCTTCTGACCGTATTCAAAGCATCGGAAAGCTCCTTGCCCTCCTCCCACTTCTCATACCTTGCGCCGGTCTTTGTATCAACGGGCATATAGAGAGTCTGAGTCTCTGCAATCTTTGAAAAAAGCTGATTAAGCTTATCAAGTGAAATTTTACGCATTTTCGTCACCTCTCTCTACTGCTTCGCTCGGCTCTGCGTCATCTAATTTATAGTCAACGATAGGAGCGCGGTTGCCTACAACCGAACCTGCCTGATATTCTCCGTAAAGCTCGTCAATATCCTTTATGAACTTACGGTTGAGCAGGTGAAGCGGAATGTGCTGAGGACAAACTCTTGAACATTCACCACAGTCGGTACAACGACCCACAACGTGGAATGCACGGATAATGTGGAACATCTTTTCTTCAAACGAATTTGCCGGAGCCTTATTTTCAACCGGTGATTCGGGGTTATCAAACACGCACTTCTCACAGGTACACGCCGGACATACATCGCGGCAGGCATTACAACGGATACAGCGTGAAAGCTCGTTCTGCCAGAATTCAAAGCGCTCGTCCGGAGTCATTTTCTCAAGACGTGCAACCTCATCGAATCTTCCGGAATCACAGACCTCGCCATCCTCCCCCAAAAGCTCGTCATACGCAACGTGCTTTTTAGACTTACAATTTACGCATCTCTCAGAGAGAAGCTTTTCGGTCGGGAGCGATAAATCTCCGTCATAAAGAGTGTGAACAACAGTGCTGTCACCGTCAAAATCGATTGAAACAACCGAATCGGTTTCTTCTTTAATTTTATTTACATCAACCATACCGTTACAGGGAACGCCGACAGCGTAAACCTTTTCACGGTCAAAGCGATGTTCGGTCAAAAGCTGGTTAAAGCTGTATGTATCACACGGCTTTAAGAATACCAAGACCTTACCGTCGCCCTTTAAAGTTTCTTTTACAAGATATTTTGAAAAGTTTGCGCCGCAGAATCCGTTCCATACGAAATCGCCTTCGATTTCGTCAGCGGAATTAAAAACCGCGGGCGTAACATCATAGTCAAATTCTCCGGCCTTCCAGCCAAGCACACGGTCAACCGTACCGTCCGCCAAAAGCTCTTTGGCCTTATTTATGAGAACCTCGCGTTTTATTTCTTGCATCGCAAATCCTCCAATCTCTTGTTTTCGCCGAGGGCGGTAACCTTCTCGACAAAATCATTCATAGTTGCGGCGAACTTAGCGCCCTCAGCCGCACTAACCCATTCAACACGGGTACGTTCTCTCTCGATACCGAGGTAGTCGAGCATAGAGAAAAGCAGCGACATACGGCGTCTTGTGTAATAGTTTCCCGATGTATAGTGACAGTCACCGGGGTGACAGCCGCACAGGATTACGCCGTCTGCTCCGCGCTGAAAAGCACGAAGAATGAACATCGGATTTACTCTGCAGGAGCAGGGAACACGAATAATTTTTACATCTGCCGGATAGTTCAGTCTATTATTGCCCGCCAAATCCGCACCGGCATACGAACACCAGTTACAGCAGAAAGCAACGATAAGCGGTTTATACTCATTTACTTGCATATTGCGTCCACCTCCGCTATAATTTGTTTATTCATAAAGCCCTTGAGGTCCATAGCGCCGGACATACAAGCAACGGTACAAGCACCGCAGCCCTGACATACTGCTTCGTTTACCGAAGCAACGCGGCGAACTTTCGTAGTTCTGTCGGGCATTCTGAATTCTTTGTCTACATAAGTGATTGCGCCGTATGGACAAACCTTCTCACAGGTCGAACAGCCGTTACACATCATCTCATCCGAGTGAGCGACACACGGGTTACCCGTGAGCTTATCCTTGCACAAAAGTCCGATTACTTTTGATGCAGCCGCCCCTGCCTGAGAAACTGTCTCAGGAATATCCTTAGGTCCCTGACAGGTACCCGAAAGGAATACGCCCGCTGTCGGGCTCTCTACCGGACGAAGCTTAGGATGAGCCTCAGTAAAGAAGTCGTTTGTATCCATACTTGCGGTAAGCATTGTCGCAAGCGGTCTTGCCGACTTATCGGGCTCGATTGCCGCGGCAAGGACTACCAAATCCGCGTCAATGTGCAGTTGCTTGTTGTCAAGCAGGTCTGACGCCTGTACCTTCAGCTTTCCGCCCTCCGGCACTACCTTACCGACCATACCCTTTATATAGTGTACACCGTATTCCTCAACGGCACGGCGATAGAACTCGTCAAAGTTCTTACCCGGTGTACGAACGTCAATGTAGAATACATAAACGTCTGTGTCCGGATACTTGTCGCGGATAAGCATAGCGTGCTTTGCCGTATACATACAGCAAATCTTTGAGCAGTATTCCTTGCCCTTTTCCGCGCAGGATTCGCACCTTGAGCCGACGCACTGTACAAACACG
>CAJKNM010000058.1 GCA_905201285.1 uncultured Eubacteriales bacterium
TTTAAAACATAAGTTAAAAAATATTGATTATTGATATATTTATTCATAAACAGTATATGTAAATATGTAAAATAGGACACTATAATCATTGAACATATAACATTTTATGGTCAGTACATACAAAAAGTTAAGATAATTTAAAATTATTTTAAAATAACTATTGAAATAATTGAAGTATTTTGGTAAAATAAAGAGAATGTTATTTTGTATTTGTCATATGCTTGATTTTTGGCAGATATGATTAGCTTATAAAACTTTAGAGAGGTTAGCTGTAATGAATTCAAATAATCTTTTTAAGACTGCGGTAAATTTGGTTGTTTGTACGATTATAAATCTGTGCCTTATAATGATAGCGTCAGTCACACCTGTGCTGATGATTCCGGCTCTTTTTTTCAGCGGTCTTGTTTGTATATATGCCTTGAACAAAAGTAATATGTTATGCACGGTGTTATCGATTTGTTTGACACTTGCGGCATTTGTCTTGATTTCAAAAAATCTGTTTAATGCTCAGAATAATAATGTGTATGAGTGTATTATTTTGTATTTAATAGGAGTATTGCCGGCCGTTACCTTCGGAGCGGTTTCTAAGAAAAAAACCGGCTTTGAAAATAAGTACTTTATAACAGTGGCTGCATCACTTTTGATGTCGCTTGCGTTTTTAGTTCTTCTTAAGGTGTCGGGACTTTCGATAAATGACGCAATAACAGATGCGGCTAAAAACTATAAGGATATATTAACCTCTGCCATTGAGCAAAGCGGAATAGATGTAACACAGAATGTTAAGTCTGTCGTGGCTGATATTATCGACCAGACTATTCAGCTTCTGACGACGTATCTTCCTACAATTCTTATTGTTTTTTCGATGATATGTGCATATCTGACGGTTATGGCAGGTATCTTTGTCCTGCATCGTCTTAAGGTTTGCAGAGTAGAATATACAAAATTTAATATGATTCAAATACCTCAGTTTATTTGTTTAATCACATCTGTATTGTTCATTGTGATGTTTATGTCGGAAGGGGACGGGCTGTTTCAGGCTGTTATCGGGAACATTGCCGTTATTTCCGAATTTTTGATAGGTGTAAGCGGCCTTTCCGCGGTTGATTACTTTTTTGCAAAGAAGGTCCGTTCGGGATATATGAGAGCCCTATTGTATTTGTGCGTATTCAGTGCCGGCTTTTTATTTGCTTCACTGATATGGGAAGTTTTAATCGTTATTGGTTTTATAGACAGTCTTTGGCATATTCGTTTCGGAGACGGTATCAGAGGTGAGTGAAATGAAAATCAGTAATGACAGCAACACGTTTATTAAAAACGAATTGAAAAGTGAAATCAAAAATTATGCCGTATGTGCGGCGATTCTTGTGTTTTTGGGATTGTTTTCGCTTGTTTGTACCGTTCGTTCAAATATAACGCTTATAAAGGTTTCGGCCGCAGTATCTATCGTGACAGGTTTATGTGTTCTCGTCTTTGGATTTATATATTATTCAAAGAGACAGAACACTTTGAAAAATTATATCGAGAACTTTGCGTTCGGAGTAGAGGATGCCGCAAAGGCAGCGGTTTTGAGCTTTCCGGATCCTATTGTAATTATATCCGATGACGGTATAATTGAGTGGTACAACAAACGCTTTTCTGTTTTATGTAAAAGAGAGAGCCTGTTCGGAACAGATATACACGAGATTTTCCCGGCAATTCGACTTGAAACATTTATTGAAGATAAAATCCCGGTTCAGGATTTTACCTATGACGGAAGGGATTATATTCTGACCGGAACCGTTTCGGAAATAACTTCAAGCGAAGATAAAAAGAGACTTATCGGGATAAGTTTTGAGGATATAAGCGATATAACCAATCTTCAAAAACAGGTTGATGATAAGAAGACAGTGGTGTGCGTTGCTATTATCGATAATTATGATGAGGTTTTAAAGGAAACTCCTAATTCAAATCACGGTGTTCTTGTCGGTGATATAGAGAGATGTATAAGTCTTTGGGTTGATAAAGGCGGCGGAATATATCGCCGATATGAACGCGATAAGTTTGTCATTCTGTTTGAAGCGGCACGTTTTGAAGTTTTATATAAAGAAAAATTTACTATACTCAATGATGTAAAGGAAATCAATCAGCAGAATAAGATTCCGGTGACATTGAGCATAGGTGTATCAAATGCCGCCGATGATATTAAAGAAAACGACAGGATTGCTCTTTCCGCTCTTGATATGGCACTCGGCAGAGGCGGAGATCAGGCTGTTATGAAAACCGAAAACGGCTATAGCTTCTTCGGTGCTAAAAGTCTCGGTGTCGAAAAAACGACAAAGGTTAAGGCACGTATTGTTGCTAACAGACTTTGCGAGTTGATTGATAAGTCATCAAATGTTATAATTATGGGTCACAAGGGCGCTGATTACGACAGCTTTGGTGCGGCGGTAGGACTTTTTCACGCTGTGACGGACAGAAATAAAAAAGCGTACATTACTATGGACAAGGTTCATAATAATATTGGCGGAATCCTGCCGGATATATTAATGCACCGGGAATACGCTGAAGGGATAGTGGGGTTTGATAAGGCGAGTCTCGCGGTTGAAGCAAATACACTAATCATTATAGTTGATACTCACAGAGAAAGTATGGTTGAGTATTCCGACCTGCTTAAATATACTGATAACATTGCCCTCATCGACCATCATAGGCGAAGTGAGGACTTTATGGATAATACCATTCTGACGTATCATGAGCCGTATGCTTCGTCAACCTGTGAGATGGTTACTGAGATTCTTCAGTATATGGAATGTTCACAGGAACTATCCGTTTATGAGGCAGAGGCTATGTATTGCGGAATATATATGGATACAAAGGCATTTAGGTTCAAGACCGGTGCCCGGACGTTTGAAGCGGCGGCATATCTCAGAAAAGCAGGTGTTGACCCTGTTCGGGTACATATGCTTTTCAGAAATGACATATCTATGTATATCCAAAAATCAAAGGTTATAAGCAATGCCAAAATTTACAGAAACAATATAGCTATTGCTGTTTGTGAGGAACAGTCAAAGAATATTCAGCTTGTTGTGGCCCAGGCGGCGGATGACTTGCTTAACATAAAAGGCGTTGAAGCATCATTCGTTCTGGCCGCGGTCGGTTCTAAGATTATTATAAGCGGCCGCTCTCTCGGGGCGGTTAATGTTCAGGTTATACTTGAAAAGCTCGGCGGCGGCGGACATATTACCATTGCCGGTGCACAGCTTGAGAATAACAATTTGGAAATTGCTGAAATGAAGCTTCATAATGCTATTGATGAGGCTTTGTTTGAATAAAAGTATTGTATAAAACGGAAAGGATGATATAAAATGAAAGTTATTTTGACAAAAGATGTTAAATCACAGGGTAAGAAGGGTGACCTGATTAATGTAAGCGATGGTTATGCAAATAATTTTCTTTTACCCAAGGGTTTGGCTAAACCGGCGACAAAACAGGCTTTGAATGAACTTGAAGGTAAAAAGGGTGCTGAACAGTATCATAAAAATATGGAAGAACAGAAGGCGCGAAACATCGCTGACAGACTTAAAGAAATAAAAGTATCTATCAAGGCGAAGGCCGGCAAGGAAGGAAAGCTTTTCGGGTCAGTTACTTCAAAAGATGTTGCTGAGGCGTTAAAGGCACAATATAACATTGCGGTGGACAAACGTAAGCTTGACCTTCCGGACGGAATCAAGACTTGTGGCATACGCGATGTTAAGGTTACACTTTATACAGGCGTAACGGGAACTTTTAAGGTTGAGGTTACCGAACAGTAAATATGTCAGGAGGAAGATTTATGGAGGAAATCTCTAATGAATCAATGCCGTTTGACAACGGTTCTGCTGTGCCGGCAGAGGTACAGCGTGCTGTCCCTTTCAGTAACGAGGCCGAGCAATCTGTTCTCGGGGCGATGTTTCTTGATAAAGAGTGTATCCCCGATGTTGTTTCAAAAATTCACTCTACCGACTTTTATATAGACAGGCATAAAGAGCTTTTTGAAGCAATTTTAGAGCTTTATAACCTCGGTAAGCCGATTGACCTTGTCACATTGGAAGAACAGCTTATTCTGAGAGGTACACTTGAAAAAATAGGCGGAATCAAATTTATGGTTGATGTTGCGAATGCTGTCCCGTCAACCGAAAGTGCAATCTATTATGCTGATATTGTTAAGGATAAGTCGGTTTTGCGCTCGCTTATAGAAATGGCATCTAAAATCGAAGAAAACTGTTACAAAGGCGACAGCGAAACAGATGATATTCTTGCTAAGGCACAGCAGGATATGATTAAGATAACTCAGGACCGCACGACGACCGGCCTTGTTCATATAGGCAGATATATTGACGAAAGTGTAGAACTTCTCGATAAGCTATCGCAAAAAAACGAAACTATAACGGGTATTCCGACAGGATTTATCGATGTTGACAAAAAAACGGCGGGCCTTCATCCGGCAGAGCTTATTCTGATTGCCGGCCGTCCGGGAATGGGTAAGTCGAGCTTTGCGCTTAACATCGCGCAAAATACGGCGATTAAATATCATAAAAATGTAGCGATATTCAGCCTTGAGATGCCGGGCATTCAGATTGCAAACAGAATGATTTCAAGCGAAGCCAAAATCAGCTCTGAGAGAATCAAGAAGGGTGACCTTCGCGATGATGATTGGGGTAAGCTCGCAAGCGCAACAGAGGTTTTGGCGAGGTCGGGTATATATATCGATGACACATCCACCATTACAGCGACCGATATAAGCGCACGATGCCGAAAACTTATGCTTGAGAAAGGTCTTGATTTAGTCGTAATCGACTATCTTCAGCTGATGAGCGCATCTAAAGGAAGCAGAGGTAACAGACAACAGGAGATTGCTGAAATTTCGCGTAGCTTGAAAATTTTAGCAAACGATTTGAATATACCGATTATTGCACTTTCTCAGCTTAGCCGTTCATCGGACAAAGAAAAACGTGAGCCGATACTCAGTGACCTTCGTGATTCGGGTGCTATCGAGCAGGACGCAGATATTGTTATTTTTCTTCATCGTGACGGTTATTATAAACCCGATGTGGAAGAACCGAACAAAACCAAATGTAACTTTGCTAAATACAGAAACGGTGAGCCGGGTCCTGTTGAACTGACTTGGCTTGGTGAATATACATCCTTCTCAGACTGGAGCGGTAAGAGTGAACACTAACTCAAACAAAAACACGATATTACTACAAAATAAGGTCAGGCAAACCATCACCGAACATTCACTTCTTGAAGAAGGAGATAGGGTTTTGGTTGCGCTTTCCGGCGGAGCGGACTCGGTTTGCCTTCTTAATGTTTTGTATAGCTTGAAAGATGAGTTGAATATTTCGGTTGCCGCCGCACATCTAAACCATATGATCCGCGGTGCAGAGGCAGAACGCGACGAGGCGTACGCGGCAGAGCTTTGTACGAGGCTTGAAATTCCTTTTTATGCACAACGCACTGATATTCCGGCGGCGGCAAAGGAAAACGGAATTTCAGAGGAGCTTGCCGGCAGGCAGGCGCGTTATCGTTTTTTTAAAGAGCTTTCGGATAAATACGGTTTCACCAAAACGGCGACGGCTCATAATAAAAATGATAAAGCAGAGACAGTTTTAATGCGGATTATGCGCGGAAGCGGAATAGACGGGCTTTGCGGAATTCATTATAAAAGAGATGATATAATCAGACCTATATTGGATGTGACACGTGCTGAGATTGAAGCTTATTGTGAGGAAAATAGGCTTGACTATAAGACAGACAGCACAAACGAAAGCTCTGATTACACAAGAAACAGAGTCAGAAATGAGCTTATTCCGTTTATGCGTGATAAGTTTAATCCAAACATAATCGAAACGCTTTGTTCTCTGTCAGATAATATCACAGAGGACGCGAAATTCATAAATTCGTATGCGAAACGGCTTTATCAGCGGATAAACAGTCCTATGCCGCATAGAAAGCCGACTGTTCTTGATATTAAGTCGCTTGATATGCTGGACAGAAGTATAAGAAACAGGATGTATGCCATAGCTTCTCAAGAGGTTATGGGTAAGGACTATAAGTTCGAGAGAGTTCATTATGACACAATAGAGAGTATTATTCATAAGGAAACAGGCGCGGGAATTTCGCTCCCCGATGGGCTTAGGGTTAATGTTAAATACGGTTGGCTTGAATTTGTAACCGAAGCGGAAGAGGCAGAGCAAAACACCGGCGGGTTTTGCTATGAAATTGAGCCTGATGCCGATTTTGATAATATGGATATTAAGCTTGAAATTGTTGATGCCACTTATAAGAAAGAAAAGAATCAAATGCTTGTCGATTATGAT
Source organism: uncultured Eubacteriales bacterium (assembly GCA_905201285.1). GTDB lineage: Bacteria > Bacillota > Clostridia > Monoglobales > Monoglobaceae > UMGS1820. Next base: position 6,339 of record CAJKNM010000058.1, read on the forward strand.
TCTATTGAGGGCAGAAGGCTCTATGTTAGAAGCCGAAAAATGGGTGATAAAATTGTAATCTTTAAGGATGGACGCTCGCGCAAGCTTAAAGATTATTGGATAGATAAAAAAATTCCGCGTGCCGAGCGAAATAAGATTCCGCTTTTATGTGCGGACAAAGAAATTATAGCAATTATAGGCGACAGGGTTGCCGAAAATCATAAAATAAATAATAACTCAAAGAAAGGATTGTTAATTACGTATGGGAGAAGTTATGAAAATAGGTAAGGTTATGCTCACCGAGAAAGAAATCGCAAATCGAATAGACAGTCTCGCTGATAAAATCAATAAGGAGTATGGTGACGAGGAGGTTATCGTTCTCGGTGTTTTGAAAGGCTGTTTTGTATTTATGAGCGACCTTATCAGAAAGCTGACCTGTGATGTTCGTACATATTTTATGGAAATTTCAAGCTATCAGAACGGTACGGTCAGCACAGGAAAGATAACCATAAAAAAGGACTTGGATGTTGACATAGAAGGTAAAAATGTTCTTATCGCAGAGGATATTATTGACTCAGGGCATACACTTTCACAGTTGACGGAAATCCTTAGAAAAAGAAATCCGAAATCTTTAAAGGTGTGCGCTCTTTTGAGCAAGCCGGCAAGACGTGAGGTTGAATTTGAGGCCGATTATACCGGCTTTGAGATAGAAGATAAGTTCATTATCGGCTATGGCCTGGATTGTGCCGAGCAGTTCAGACAGCTGCCGTATATTGCGGAGGTTGAGATTTGTGATGAGTAGGGTATTTAAGTATGTTCAGGACGTGGCTGACCTTGCGGAGCCATATGTCAGAAATGCCGGTGATTATGCGGCAAGCACTGTTCAATATGCGGGAGATTGTGTTCGCAATGCCGGAAACTGTGTTCGCAAAAAGAAGAAAGCAATCCGCCGCAGGAACTTTTTCGCAAGGCTTAACGGAATTATTCAGTTCAGCACAAATGTTGTTTTAATGGTTGCAGCGGTTATAGCTCTTATTATGGCTGTTTCTGAATACTTCAACCGAAAAGACGTTTAAGATTAGTAAGGAAAGGTGATAAAATTGGATATTAAGTCAAAATTTTCAGACAGAGTGAAGCATCTTGAAGGGTCGGCAATCCGCGAGATGTTTAAGCTTATGGCGAAGCCGGGAATTATCTCATTTGCCGGCGGTTCGCCGGATTCATCATTGTTTCCCGCAAAGGAACTTGCTGATATTGCACAGGAAATCCTGTCAACAAAGGGGCCGCTTGCGCTTCAATACGGAATCACCGAGGGTTATCAGCCGCTTCGCGATTGGGTCACTGACAGGCTTTCAAAACAGGGAATTGTCGGTGAGAACGATGATACAATAATCATAAGCGGCGGCCAGCAGGGCATTGACCTCGCCGCAAAATCACTCATAAATGAGGGCGACGCGGTTATCTGTGAAAATCCCAGCTTTATCGGCGGTTTGAATTCCTTCCGTTCATATAACGCTGAGCTTATCGGCGTAGATGTGAAAAATGACGGTATCGATACGGAACAGCTTGAAGAAGTTTTAAAGGCACATCAAAATGTAAAGGTTCTTTATACAATTCCGACATTTCAGAATCCGTCGGGTATAACGATGTCTGTTGAAAAGCGCAAAAAACTGCTTGAACTTGCGGAAAAATATGATTTTATTATATTCGAGGATAACCCATATGGTGAACTGAGGTTCTCGGGCGAGCCGGTTCCTACGATTAAGTCTCTTGACAAGAGCGGAAGGGTTGTTTACTTCGGTTCATTTTCAAAGATTTTGTCACCGGGTATGCGTATAGGTCACGCCACCGCTGACTCTGACCTCATAAACAGAATGGTAATATGCAAACAGGTTCAGGATGTACACACGCCTGTGCTGACTCAGATGATTTGTCACGAGTATGTCATTCGCTATTCAATAGATGAACACATCAAGGAAAGCTGCAGAGTTTATGGCGAGAAGTGTGAGTATATGATGAGGCTTATGGATGAGCTCTTTCCTAAATGTGTTGAACATACGCGGCCTCAGGGCGGAATTTTTCTCTTTTGCACAATGCCTGAGGGAGTTGACAGCAAGGAGCTTCTTAAAGCGGCAATTGATAAAAATGTCGCTTTTGTTCCGGGTGCAACAACTATGGTTGATGAGCATAAGATATACAGCAGCTTCAGATTAAACTATTCAATGGCGTCCTTTGAACAGATTGAACAGGGAATAAAAGTTCTTGCCGAAGTTTTAAATGAAGCTTTAAATTAAATATAGATAACAGAGAAGGGTAGAAAATTATGTCAGAAAAAAAACGAATTTTAAGCGGAATACAACCGTCGGGGGCGTTAACACTCGGCAACTATGTCGGAGCTTTGAGAAATTGGGTCGAGCTTCAGAATGAAGATGAATACGAGGCTTTTTATATGCTTGCGGATCTCCACACAATTACGGTTCGTCAGGAGGCTAAAAATCTTCGAAAGAATTCGATGGATTTGCTTGCACTGTTTCTTGCCGCCGGAATCGACCCCGATAAGAGCCCGATTTTCTTTCAGTCACACGTACCCGCACACGTTGAGCTTTCGTGGGTTTTGAGTTGTAACACCTATATGGGTGAGCTTTCGCGTATGACTCAATTTAAGGATAAATGTCAAAAACACGCCGATAATATAAATGCGGGGCTGTTTACCTATCCGGTTTTGATGGCGGCGGATATTCTCCTGTACGATACGGATATCGTTCCGGTCGGCAATGACCAGAAGCAGCACATCGAGCTGACGCGCGACCTGGCGATTCGCGTCAACAATAAATACGGCGATAAAAAGACCAAAGGCGTGGACGGCAAGGGCAATGTATTCATCGTACCGGACGGCAGATTCCTCAAAGAGGGCGCGCGCATCATGGCGCTGGATGATCCGACCAAAAAGATGAGCAAGAGCGCAGAGAACGTACACTCCCGCATTTCCCTGCTCGATGAACCGTCCAAGATCAAAAAGTCGATTATGAAGGCGACGACCGACTCCGACGGTGTAGTCAAATTCGACGCAGAGAACAAGCCGGGCATCAGCAATCTGCTGAACATCTACAGTGTGCTCGCCGGAAAGTCCGTTACCGAACTGGAAACTATGTACGAGGGCAAGGGCTACGGCGACTTCAAAAAAGATCTGGTGGAAGTGACTGTTGCGGCACTTGCGCCGATCAAAGAAAGATACGAAGCCATCCGTAATTCCGAGGAGCTGCTGACGATCTTAAACGATGGTGCGGAAAAAGCCGACGCCATCGCGCAAAAGACCATGCAGCGCGTCAGAGCATACTTCGGACTGGGAACCGGATATTGATCTGAACCAAAAGATAAAAGAACGCATACTTCCAATGCAATTACGATGTTCTATAAGCAGATTATTCTTAGACGGGGATTACCTTTTGACGTAAAAATGCCAGCCAATATACTGCTCGATGCAAGTACGCTTTCTGCCGAACAAATGGACGCAGAGCTTCAAAAGGGCTACGATGACATGCAAAACGGAAGAACAAAATCCCATAAAAAAATGATTGCAGCAAGATTTATCTTTACAAGTGTGAAGACTTGGTGTAGAATGAGAGTGGATTTTGGAAATACGAGGAAATCACACATGTACGCAAAACGATTTGAAAATTGCAAAAATGGTATGATTCTTGCAATCAATCAATCAATCAATCAATCAATCAATCAATCAATCAATCAATCAATCAA
>CAJKNM010000059.1 GCA_905201285.1 uncultured Eubacteriales bacterium
TTTAAAGTAAGCCCGGCAAATCCTGATTATATGATGATTGTTGTCGGAACGGGAGCCTATACATACTATAGATGGTATTCTCATGATGGAGGAAAGACATGGAAAAAATCTGTGCTTGACAACACTTTGTCAATGATGCCGTTTAACCAGCGCCAGAGCAAAATCGCATATCATCCGACCGACCCAAATATAATATTTTCTTTCGGCGGCGACTGGGTTACCAAATCAGAGGATGGAGGAAAGACGTTTTTTTGGTCAAATGACGGAAATAACAGCGTTGCTTACAGAGGAAAGCCGAATATCAATGTATATGACTCGAATCTGTGGTTTGCGCCGCTCACCGATTACAACAGTGCCGGAAGTGAAGACGGCGGTGTAACATGGCATTACGGGCAATTAACAGATGCGGTATGGGGCGGTCAAGGACTTGGCGGATATATGGTCAGCAAGGACTATATTCTCGGAGTTGAGAATACAAACGGGCATTTATGCCTTTATGAATCAGACGGACTGAGGAATGGCATATATAATTTTAAGAAGAAAACCGTTGATAGTCCCGACACAAATAATGAGTTGTGGCTTGACAGCAAGTTTGTATACCAGTCACCAACGGACGCGAATATTCTTTTTGCGGGACAGTACATAAGTCGTGATCTTGGAAAGACATGGTCAAAAATGGACGGATGTATAGGGGTATATATGCACAACTATGATCCAAACGGCAAGAAAGAGCTTTTCGGTTATGCCTCTACAGATAATAAAGCGGTTGTATGTTCAGAGGATAATGGACAAACATGGAAGACTCTTATTAAAACAGAAGAACCGATTTTGGACTTTTCGTATGATTTTAATAAGAACGCATTTTATGTGGTTGCAGGAGCAATGACCGGAAGTCAGAATCTATACAGATATACAATAGATAAGAGCACCAATACAACCAACAAAGAAACGCTTACAGGAAAAATAAAGCTGAACTGCTTTGGCAGCAGAAGAATAAAGAGTGTTTCGGTTGACCCTAATAATACAAATATTATATATATTGCCGGAAGCGGAGATATATATGTAAACGACGCATCGGTTCAGAGAAGTACCGATGGCGGAGAAACATGGGAAATTATAGTTCGAAATAACCGCGATACAGTAATAAACAGCGGAGAATCGGGAGGAGCGGAAGGCTCGGATGTATGGGTTGACCCTAAAACGAGTTATGCATATGTAAACACTTCGTGTTATGGCCTGTGGAAGATAGGCCCTCCGGGAACTGTTGAAGACCACCTTGAGCCGATGACGGCAATATCCGAGGACGGAAAGGTCAATGTTCGATGGTTTGGAAACGGAAGAATGAGCGTATCCGAAATGGCAAGAGTCGCCTATAACTCAAAGTATAATCAAGAACAAACAAATGCGATTATCTCGGCTTATGACAAGAACGGAGATCGTGTGGTTAACGAGAATGATATGGATATTATCAACAAGTGGATTTTTTCAGAGTGGGATAAGTCTCTTGATAAATTTGAGTTGTACAGAAGCACGGATGGTGAAAAATTTGAAAGAATTTTGGGTCCTGTAACCGATACAAAATATGTTGATGAAAATGCAGAGACGGGTAAAGATTATTGGTATAAAGTGAAAAATCTTACAAACGGAAGCTATACAAAAACAGTTAAAGTGAAAGTGAAGTAAGGCCATGAGAAGACACTTTAAAATATTGATGATGATTGAGATAATTATTTTCATCGGGATATTTCTGACAGGAGCAAGGTGCCTTGCGGCAGAGACTAAAAAGGAGCTTCCGAAAACAGAGGAGAAAAATGAACACGAAACCAATACAGCGGTTAAGATAGACGCTTGGTATAACTCTGATAATACTCTTAAAAAAGTGGCTGTTTCATATATTAACGCTGTTTCTCCTTTGTTTATCGGGGAGTATGAGGATAAAAAAACATTTGTTTTTGAAGACCTTAAAAGCATAAAGCCGTTGGGAAGAATCGTTAATAAAGGTAACAGTATCATTTGGATTAATGATTCTGACAAGGATAGCTTTGAACCGTTCATTTTTGATATAACCGAAAAACAATGTTTTGATATATATTTAAACGCGGGAAGCGAAAGCCTATATGCCCTTCAAGCCGAGATTGTTTTTAATCCCGCCGAGGTTGACGCGTCGGATTTTAAGAATTTGGCGTTTGCGGAGGACGAAAAAACGACTGAGACGGACAACGGAACGTTATATTGGAGCGATAATAGTGCGGCCGGGTACTGTGCCGTCAAAAAAACAGCTGACAGATTTCGGATAGTCAGTTCGTTTGTTGATAAAAACAGAAGTATGAGCGGAAATGTGTTAAAGGTATCATTTAAGGGTAAAAAGAACGGAAAAACGGTGATTCTGCTTAAAAACATTAAGTGCTGCCGAATTGAAGAAAATGAGATTATAGATTTAAATGACAACTGTTTAACCTTAACCAAGCTTGATAAATCTTAAAAATCACCATAAATCGAGGAGGAAGATTATGAGAAAAAATCATTTTACAAAACGTTTTATCAGTATGCTTTGTATATCAGCATTAGCTTTTGGAATGTTTACGGCGCCTGTGCTTGCCGACGAAGCTGAAGATGCTGCGGCGGTTCCTGTTTCCGTGACGGGAAACGGTGTAAATCCGGAATATGCAGCAGATGGTAATATAGAAACGTCCTGGGAAGCGACAGGCAGCGGAGAGCTTATCGTTGATCTTGAAAAGATGTATAAGATAAGCCGCATAGAAATCGATTGGTCAGATGACAGCGCAGAAGCCTATTATAAGATAAGTAAGAGTATTGATAAAAGCCATTATCAAGAAATTATTGACCGAAGCTCTTGTGTTGGCGAGGACCGAACACCGAATACGACACAAAACGGAAGCATAAAGACAAGTACAGACACGCTTAAGTTTCCTTTACACACAAAGTATCTTAAGGTTAGTATTGATAGAACCGAGCCGCCGCAAAGCAAGATAAATATTTGTGAGATTCGTGTGTACGGCACCGAAAGCGACGATGTTAATCTCGCTTTGAACAAACCGATAACGCTCACAGGCGGATTGGCTAAAAGCGAAGCCGCAAAAAAGAATCCGAAAGTGTTCAATGACGGAGACTACGAGAGCGGAGTTGCGGGTTATGATGATAACACACGATTTGCGGTTCCGTTTGGCGTTATTATTGATTTGGGTGAAATTTGTAAAATAAGTGATATCTATTGTAGATTTGTTGATATGCAGTCGGAAAGAAACTATTATTCATATACAATATCGGGAAGTATGGATGGCGTGAATTTCGGAGAGCCGTTTGCCTCAAATAAATATCAAAGTAATGAGTATATGATTCATAATTTTCTCTCTAACGCCGAGGGAAATCCATACTGGGATAACGGCTTTTGTCTCTATCAGAATTCTGTTTCCGATGTTACGGCAAGGTACATAAAGCTTGATGTGCAGGCTTCGTCTTATGAGTGGGCATATGGCATTAGAGAAATTGAGGTTATGGGTAAGCCCGATAAGAGCGAATCGCTTCTCGGTAAAATTACTTTACAAGGTGAATTTAAAAATTTAAACGGAGAGAAAATCACAACGCCGTCAGGGGAAAACGGCGTTAAGGCTTCAATTTCGGCGAAAAATTTGTCTGAAAGTGATGTTACAGCCGTTCCTGTGGTGGGAATTTATAAAGACGGAATGCTTACGGATATAATTAGGTCCGCGGAAATGCTTGATTTAAAAGCGCAAGGGTCAGCAAGCACAGAATTAACCGCAGAGCATAGCTTTAAAGAGAACGAAAGTATAGCTATATGGCTTATCGATAAAAGCGGAGATATGACACCTCTTACACAAAAGACACAGTTTGGCACTTGCCCGAACACCGATTCGGTCGATTTGACTAAGAAGGACGGTGTTTTTGAAACAGGATATAAGGATGCAGCTGTCAGTGTAAAGGTAGATGTAGGAAGTGTGCTCGGAGGACGGCTTGCGGGTCTGACTCTTTTAAGCAAGGATAAGACCCGAGTGCTTGCTTATGAAATCATAGAGCTTGATAATAACGGCATCGGAGAGACGAATTTTTCGATAGATACGGACTCAGGAAACTATACGCTTGCACTTTCTGTTCAGGGAGCAGGAAAGGAATACGGAGAAATGAATACAGATTTTGAGTATATCAATAAGGTGTATTTCAAAAGGGCAATGAATGCAGTGTATGATGCGAAGACAGAAGATGAAATGCACAGCGCTCTTACAGACGAGCTTAATATCAGGAATCTTTCAATTAAAGAACAGGTGGCGATGTATGGTTCTATAGGAAACAAATATACGGATATCAAGCTGATTGAATACCTTAAGGCACACCCGTTTGAGAGCTTTGAAACGGAGGACAGCTTTAAGGAGGCCTTAAAAAGGGCAGTTGAAGAATACTCGCTTATGGGGGCGGCCAATGCCGGAAATATGATGCCCGCGTTTGACAAATACGGCGATAAATACAATGAATATTTCGGATTAAGTGAGCTTAAGGCATATAAGGATTATTATAAGAGATATTCAAAGAACGCTCAGAGCGCAATATGTTCAAGACTTAAAAATGAAGAATTTAAAGATAAAGATGATTTCGTTTCTTCATTTAAAGCCGCGATTTTCCTCGGCGGAATACAAAATACCGATAATTGGACAGAGGTAAAAAATATTATCAATAACAATACAGACTTTTTCGGAGAGAATAATCCGTCCCTGTCGGAGGTATCTGATCCGTCAAAGGTGTATTCTAAGATGTGCGGAGTAAATTATGCGGATAAAAATGCAGTAAGAGCCGCTGAAGCCGCACTTATAAATGAATACAAGAGCTCAAAAGATGGAGGCTCGGGATCAACGGGCGGCGGCGGCAGCAGCTCGGGCGGCCGGAAGTCGTCGGGCGTGTACGTTGCACCGTCATCGGGAAGCGGGCAATCCGATGACGGCGGCTCCGGGATTGCGCCTGAGGCCGAAAAGACATTTAACGATATGTCGGGCTATGAATGGGCAAGGCTTCCGGTTATGATTCTTTATAAGCAAGGAATAGTAAACGGAACAGGCAACGATGAGTTTTCGCCTGCGGCTTCGGTAAAACGTGAGGAATTCGTGAAAATGCTATGTATGCTGTTCGGCGTTGAAACAGCTTCAAACGAGGAAACATTCTCGGATATTCCCGAAGGACATTGGAGTATACCCTATATTTCGGCCGCGAAGAAGCAGGGGCTTGTAATGGGGAAAACTCAGACGTTATTCGGATTGGGCGAGGATGTCACGAGAGAAGAGATGGCTGTAATGTGTTATAGATTTGCGCTTGCTTACGGATATGAATTTTCAGCAAACGATAGCATAAAAGGCTTCAGAGACAGCGCGAAGATTTCAGAGTATGCAAAGGAAGCTGTTTCATATATGAAGAATGCCGGAATTATAAAGGGCAGAGGCGATAATGAATTTGCTCCCGCCGACAATGCGGAACGTGCAGAAGCGGCTATGGCGGTATACAATCTATTTATCTACACAAAAAAACATAACGGAGAAATATAGAGGGAAGGATTCTTAAGACAGTTCGATTCGGTACTTCGGTACAAGAATGAATCCGGCTTTATTACATCTCACAGAAAGGAATGATTTACAGTGAAAACAAAAAGGATATTATGCTTCATATTATCGCTTTTTACGGTTTTATCGGCGTTTTCAATAAATACGCTTGCGGCTTCCGAAAAGAAGGAGGTCACCGACAACGGTTATGAGCTTCGCCTTCTTAAGACTCTTAATATCATCACGGACGAAATGACTCCTGATGGGAAGCTTCCGGACAGGAACTTAACAAGAGGCGAGTTTGTTGAGGCGGTTGTTCGTATGATGGATATGGCAGGAAATGCCGATACGAAAAAAAAGGCGGTGAATTTCACCGATATTGATGACTGTGCACAAGGCTGGGCAATAGACCTTGCCTTTGATATGGGAATCGTCAAAGGTTATGAGTACGGCTTGTTTTTACCCAATAAGGATATTTCTCTTGATGAGGTAAGCAAAATTCTTGTATCGGTTTTGGGGTATGACGGAAGATCAAGATTTAAAAGCTATTATGCCACGGCGAAATCACTTGATCTGTTTAACGGAATAAATACCGACGGTATGAATTATGTGTCGTGGAATGACTGTGTTAAAATTCTTTTTAACACATTAGACGCAGAGGTTATGACCGAGGTATTGAATACAGGAAAAGCATCGGTTGGAGATAAGCTTTTAAAGACTGTTTTTAATGTTGAATGTGCTGACGGAATCATTGAAGAGAATGAGCTTGCATCACTCAGGAGACCTGAGGGGGAAATGAGAAAAGGGTATATTGTTATCAATGATATGAAGCTTTTGTGTGTTGATGACAGCGCCTCGGACTATCTTGGATATAACGTGCGTTATTATTATAAGGATAACGGAAAGAGCGAAAAGACGGTTATTATGTGTTATCCGTATAACAATAGGACGATTAAAATAGACTCTGAGGATCTTGGGGGGTATGCCGATAAGAAGTATACATACTTCTATAATGACTTGAATAAAACAGCTATGCTGACAGACGGATATGCTCTTATGTATAACGGAAGACTGTACGACGGTGGATATAAAAAAGAATGTTATCTTCCCAAAAGCGGCTATGTAATGCTTTTGGATAACAATAACGACGGAAGGTACGACGTTGTATTTTCGTATGATTATATAAACAGAATAGTGAAGAATGTAAATACAAGCGATGAGTTTATCTCATTTGACTATGACGGTGACGGAATAAAAAGTCTGAATCTGATAGGCGGTGAAGTAAAGGTATATAAATACGACGGGAGTCCGATAACTCTGAATGATATAAAAAAGGGTGATTCTGTTTCTGTTGCCCTTTCCGGGGACGAAGGAGAAAAAAATCGGCTATATACCATTTACGCTTCTTCAAGCTCACAAATAACGGGCGTTTTAACATCAATAAACGATGACAAAATGACAATCAAGACTGATTCTGATGAAAAAGTATATAAAAAGGATAGTAATCCGGATAATATTTATAATTTAAATGGGGTTAAACCGGGCGACAAAGAAACGTTTTATCTGAATATTATGGGAAGAGTTTTCGCTTCGGGCGGCGGAGCGGACAATGGGATAAAAACGGCGTTTTGTATTATGGGCGACGCGTCGGGAGCTTGGGGGAGATTAAAGCTAAAGCTTTTAACAAGCGGAAATAATTTTATAGATGTAGATTGTGCCGAATCGCTTACGGTTAGCGGGCCATATGACAGCCAAAATCCTTACAAAAGAACGGAAATAAAGACAAAAGACGGGGCTCAGGCTCTTAAGCTTTTGAACAATAACAGCGGCGATAAAATTATCCGTGAGGTTATTCGCTATAAAATAAACAAAGAAAACGAAATAAACTATATAGAGACGGCTGTTCCGCATTACGGAGAAAAGCCGAACGGCGATATAGATTTAACGGGAGACGGCTTTCATTATATCATAAAGGATTTCACCAATCTTATGTATTCGGCTCATTCGAATGCTTTTATGCCCGGAAATAATCTGAAGAGCCTAAGCGATATGATATTCATAGATAACGAAAACTTATTTTTCACTATTCCCGAAAACCATGGGGCTCAGAAAATAACAAAGGCATATGCCGCAATAGGCACGCTTGAAAATGACAGGGGAAAAACAGTAAAGCTTTATGCAACAGCCGGAGACGCAAAGTCGGCGGATATTACTGTTATACAGTCGGATAGTGCAAACTCCGTTTCTGATACCGCAAGCGTTTTGGGTGTAAACGGGGTCTATACCTCGATAACAAGTGACGGAACAGAGGTTGTGCAAATAGACACGATTTCCAAAAAAGGAAACGTAATCTATCAAACCGATGATGCTGAACTGGCAAATGGTATAGATAAGGGTGATTTAATAAGAATATCCACAACGGCAAACGGTGATATTCAGTTGATTGAAAAGCTTGTAGACTATGATCCGTCAAGCAATAAAACCAAGCTTGTTGCCGAAGGCGCCGCCGCTGACGGAGAAGGCTTTAACAGCAGCGGCGCGTCCTGCGTCACGGACAGCGGATATCTGGGAAATGTCAAGAGATATATGTACGGCGCTGTATTTGACGACTTTGGAGGAAGAAAGGTCATTGCTCTTGAAAAGGAGCTTGACTCAAAAAAGACCTCGGTAGAAGCCTTGAATGTTCCTGCGTTCACGGGGGTTTTGGTATTTAACGGACGCACATGGCAGATAGGCTCTGCGGCAGATGTTTATGACTACACAAGTGACGGAAGGTATTCGATGGTCTTTGCGAGACTGAATTATGCAAACGCAGAAGACTTGTATGTATATAATCTGTCGAACAAATAAATGTATCGGCGGCAGAGTTAAAAACAAAATAATTATTAATTTTGTCTAAAAAAATTTAACAACAAATAACAGGAGGAAAACTATGGAAAACGGAATTTTATTTATGCCACACGGAAATCTGCAATATTCACAGCTTCAGATAGAAAAAAGAGCCTGGGTGGTAAGGCAGTCGTATGAGAAAATCTTTGACCTATGCGAAAGGCTTAATGTCAGAATGGCTTTTGAGGCGTCGGGTGAAACCCTTGAAATTATTGCAGAGGAAGAACCGCAGGTGCTTGAAAAGCTTAAAAGCTGTATCAGAAAGGGGATTATCGAACCGGTAGCCTCGCCGCGGACGCATATTATGCTTAGCAACATTGACAGAGAAATAGGTCTTGCTTCTCTCAAAGAGGGACTTGACACGTGGGAGCGTCTGACCGGTATTCGACCGGTTGCCGGATGGAATCCGGAGTGTTCGTGGGCGTCTTATATCCCGGACATTTATAAGGAGGCAGGTTTTAAAATTCTGATTGCCGATGCGGATTCATATTTTCTTTCGACAATAGACGGCATAAGAGAAAAAACAGGACTGAGATTCGATGTAAGGGGGCACAGCAATAAAAATGAGCTGTTCAAAATAGAGGACGTTATAAAAGATAATGAGGCCGCTTTAAAAACTCTTATGCGCCCGAATCAGTTAAAAAACGGACTTAATGTAATATTACGGTCGGATATGCTCTGTAACATTATGCTCTGGTTTCTTATGGGAGCAACGGAAGGAAATCGTCAAACGCCCGTTTCGATTGATGAGGTAAAAGAAGTCCTCGCTAAATGGCAAAAGCGTATTCCGAAAGACGGCGGATTTATTATGCCGTATGCGGAGGATGCCGAATACGTCGGAACGACGGCATACTTTTATGTAAAACAACTCGGACAGGCAAGATTCTTCGAAGAAGAACCGAAAAGTGTTGAACGTTTTGAACAAATTATTAAAACAGCTCAGAATTTGGGATATACCTTCCTTACACCATCTATGGCGGTTGAAAAATACCCCGCGGTTAACGGAGAAGGCTTTGAAAAAATCGAAAACGGCTGCGCATGGCACGGAGGAACAGCCAAGGCGTGGGCGAACACCCCGTATTCGAGAATACTCGACCCTGTATGCCGAAGTATGTTTGACGGAATTAAGGCGATTGCAGAAAACCTGAAAACAGACATCTATGATAATTCAGAACTAAGAGAGATTCTAAAGCGTATTACCACGGCATATGTAAGCGATGCAAGATGGCCCCCGGCACCGACTTCGCCCGGACGCTTTAATGTTCGGGAGGCTCTCGACGCTCTTTATTCGGCAAATAAAAAAATAAGTGAGTTCATGGAAAAAGAGGGCATAGCCGAATGGCTCGGATTGTATTCGCCGAATATCATGCAAAGCCAGATTGAAGCTATTGATGATGAGTTAATGAAAATGAAATATTTCGAGGAATAGTTAGTTGAGATTTAATGTTCGTATAATAAAAAAATAAAAATATAGGAGAATCAAAGATGAAGATGAAAAAATTTGCGGCGTACTTACTGGCTTTGGTTATGCTTGCGGCGGCTCTGCCGATGCAATTTGCCGCGGCA
>CAJKNM010000060.1 GCA_905201285.1 uncultured Eubacteriales bacterium
ATCCGGGGACGGCGTTTTAATAAAAATGAAATTTTTCGTTTATCGATACGCTCTAATTTTTCATAAATGAAAAATTTGTCATACCTTGGATAAATTTTTTATCATAAACTATTGCTTTTTATCGAAATTTATGAGATAATAATTAATGTAGAAGAGAAATGTTGAAGGTATTATTTAATCTATGGGAGAGGATATAAATGGCAGAAACCAAAATGCCGCAAAAAAGCACTAATTCGGTAGCTAACACGGGCAAGAACACGCCTAAACACGCAGCGCCTCAGAAAGATTCGCATATCCTTCGCAATACGCTCTTATCGCTTGTTTTTGTCTTAATAGCGGCCGCCGCGGCGGTTATTGTTTATGCCAATACATATGCGGGAATTTACCCAAACACATATGTCGAGGAACAGAATGTAAGCGGTATGACCGAAAATGAGGTTGTAGAATTTTTATCACAAATATATAATGCCGACAACCTTAAAGATTCAAGCCTAACCGTTTCGTGTAAGGATACAACCGTTCAGCTTCCTATTGAACAGCTGAACATAAAGTTTGATAACGTTGCCCTTACGCAAAAGGTCATATTCTCGGGCAAGGAAGGAAATCCGATTGACAAAACCGTTTCATTTATCTCAAGACTGTTTCACGAGTATCGCGTCAGTCCTGAGGTGTCATATGATAAGGATAGATTATTAAAAGCCTTTGATGATGTCTCTTCAAAATACGAGACAAAACCGGTAGGTCATACCTTTGTTATCGGAAGTGATTCGGTTACCATTCACGGTCCGGTAAACGGCCTTATGGCTGACCGTGACAAGGCGGCCAAAGAATTTGAATCTCAACTCGCTTTAATGCGATTCAGCATAATAATGCTTGACCCACAGCCGGTTCAGCCCGAAAAGCTTGATTTTGATGAATTTTATACATGGCTGACCTCAGATGCCCAAGACGCGTATTATGAGAAGAATAACGGCGTTGTTCAGGTTCACGACTCAAAGCCGAAATGTGAGGTCAGCCGTGAAACGGTACAAAAAGGCCTTGATGATTTAAAGAATTCAACCGACAATACTGCTGTAATCCCGGTTAATGTTATTCAGCCCGAGAACACAAAGGAAAAGCTTCAGCAGCTTCTCTACAAGGATGAGCTCAGTAAGTATTCAACCAATTTCGGCGGAAGCACTGTGGCGCGTGCGAACAATGTTCGGATTGCCGCATCAAGAGTCAACGGAACAGAGCTTCTTCCGGGCGAAGAGTTTTCTTATGACAAAACAATAAAACCGCGTACGGCGGCAAACGGATATATGGCAGCACCTGTATACGTTGGAAACAAAGTAGAAAGCGGTATGGGCGGCGGAATCTGTCAGGTTTCGTCCACGTTATATTCGGCTTTGCTTTACGCTAATCTTGAAATATTAGAACGTCATAATCACTCGCTTCCGGTTGGTTACATTCCTCTCGGAATGGACGCAACTATTGCCGAGGGCCTGCTTGATTTAAGATTTAGAAATAACACAAATTATCCGATAAAGCTTTCTGCTTCCGCTGACGGCGGCGTTATATCTTTCAGTATTCTCGGATATAACCCCGACGGCATAAGCGTCAGCATAGAAAGAAGCAACAAGGGTGACACATACTATGTAACCCGTGTTGTCAAGAAAAACGGCGAGGTTGTAAACCGCGAAAAAATGCGTTCAAGCACATATGCTAAGCCGGAAAAGAAAGACGAATAAAAAATTTTAAACTGAATAAAATGATATACTTCAGGGTTCGGTGTAATTCCGTACCGGCGGTAAAGCCCGCGAGTGAAAACTGATTTGGTGAAATTCCAAAGCCGACAGTTAAAGTCTGGATGAAAGAAGTAAAATTATGATTTTTGCTATGCAGAAATTTTATTATAACCCCGAAGACCAAATCTTCGGGGTTTATTTTATTTTAAAGATTGGAGAGATTTTTAATGAACTCAAACAAAAACAACAAAAACAACAAAAACAACAAAAACAACAAAAACAACAAAACAAGAACTCTTACAACTATTGCCGTTATGACGGCCGCCGCATTTATTCTTCAGCTTTTGGGCACAGTCTTGCCTTTCAAGGTCGGCGGCTTTTTAGAGATTGAATTCTCTGACCTTCCTGCAATCATAGGAACGTTATCCCTCGGCCCGGCCGCGGGTGTCGTAATCGAGCTTTTAAAAAACATTTTAAAATGCGGGGCGACAACCACGGGCTTTGTAGGGGAACTTGCGAACTTTGTCATAAACGGAACATTTGTGCTTGTTATCGGCTTGGTCTATAAGTATAATAAAACACGCAAGGGAGCGATTCTCGCTCTTCTCGCCGGAACTTTGACAATCACCTTGAGCGGAATACTGGCGAACATTCTTATACTTCTTCCCCTTTATATGCCGTCGGCAGATTTGTCGTCAAGGTTCGCCCTTGCACTCACTGTTATAACACCGTTTAATTTAGTAAAGGGAATAGTATTATCTGTTATAACATTCTATATATATAAGCCTCTCTCTCGCATAATACATAACCGCTGATTATGCAAAATGCCCAAATTTTTACCTCCCCTCCACCGTTTAGTCTTGCTTGACAAAGTGTTAAACATAAGTTAAAATATATAATAAAACAGAATATAGCGCGCGGAGGGGAGATGCATTTTATGAACAGAGAAACACATATCAGCACGCGTGTGGCAGTCATAGA
Source organism: uncultured Eubacteriales bacterium (assembly GCA_905201285.1). Classification (GTDB taxonomy): domain Bacteria; phylum Bacillota; class Clostridia; order Monoglobales; family Monoglobaceae; genus UMGS1820. The sequence continues at coordinate 2,709 of CAJKNM010000060.1, forward strand.
AAAAATTAAGGAATCGGCATACTCGGTTATACCGATTGTTATTATCGTGCTGCTTCTTTGCCTAAGTATCGTCCCTATTAACGCCGACCTTCTTTTATGCTTTTTAATCGGTGCTGTTATGCTTATCTTCGGAATGGGCTTTTTCTCGCTCGGCGCCGAAGTTTCTATGACACCGATAGGAAACAAGGTCGGCACGGCGCTGACAAAGACAAAGAACCTTCCTCTGATTCTGTCTGTCAGCTTTGTCTTGGGCTTTGCCGTCACAATAGCCGAGCCAGATTTACAGGTACTGGCTGAAACCGTTCCGCATATAAGCAATATTGTTCTTCTCGTTGCCGTCGGCGTCGGTGTCGGCTTCTTCCTCTCTGTCTGTATGCTGAGAATACTGACCGGTTTTAAGCTCAGAATTTTGTTAATTGTCTTTTATTTAGTATTATTCACACTGGCCGCCTTTACCGATAAAGACTTTTTAAGCATCGCGTTTGACTCGGGCGGAGTCACAACAGGGCCTATGACTGTTCCGTTTATTCTTGCGATGGGCATAGGTGTATCCAACATCCGAAGCGATAAAAAAGCTGAATCCGACAGCTTCGGCTTGGTTGCGCTGTGTTCGATCGGGCCTGTCCTCGCTGTATTAATCCTCGGTTTTTTCTACTCAAAATCAAATTCTTCTGCTGAAATCACAAGGGCATATTATGCCACTACTCCCGAAATCGGCCGCGCTTACATAACCGCATTTCCTTCTTGTATGAAAGAAATGTCTGTGTCACTTCTGCCGATAATCGGTATATTTGCTCTGTTTCAGATTTTTTCTCTGAAGCTGTCAAGCCGTAATCTTATAAAAATCATAATAGGTATTATCTATACATATATCGGTCTTGTGTTGTTTTTGACAGGCGTAAACGTCGGTTTTTCATCCCTCGGAGCCGTCCTCGGGGAAGAGCTTGCTTCGGGATGGACGAGATGGCTTTTAATTCCGCTGTCTATGCTTCTCGGCTGGTTCATAATCTCGGCCGAACCGGCTGTTGCTGTCCTCGAAAAGCAAATTGAAGAAGTCAGTGCCGGTGCTATTTCAGGCAGGGCGGTCAAGATAAGCCTTTCTGTCGCGATTTCGCTTGCAATGGGAATTTCGATGCTTCGGGTGCTGACGGGAATTTCACTTTTGTACTTTCTTATTCCCGGCTATGCGCTTGCACTGATTCTCTCTTTCTTTGTTCCCGATATATATACGGCCATCGCCTTTGACTCGGGCGGAGTTGCCTCAGGCCCGATGACATCCACCTTTATGCTTCAATTCGCAATAGGCGCAAGCACCGCTGTCGGCGGAAACACGCTATCCGATGCCTTTGGAATAGTCGCTGTGGTCGCTATGCTTCCGCTTATTTCGATTCAGACGGTCGGATTTATAAGCAAGGTTAAAAATAATAAATACGCTTTGGATGTTCCCGATAAATACGGTGACTTTGATATTGTTGAGCTATGGAAGGAGGACGCGGCATGAACTATGTAATATCGATATGCGAGTTAAACGCACTGAAAAAGCTTACAGATATTTGCGCTGAGCTTGAGCTTGTAATGACAACCGTTTTCAACGCAAGAGGTACCGCCGTGCGCAGTATGCTTGATATTTTAGGCATAGAAAGCACAAACCGCCGCGTTGTTCTGACGGTTGCTAATGAAGAAAAAACGAAAAGACTGATTGAACTTCAAAAAGAACGAATGTTTATCGGTGTTCCCGGGCACGGAATTGTTATTGCCGTTCCCATAAAAAGTATCGGAGGTGGAAAGACAGTGGCTTATTTAAACGGCGGAGAAATGAATTCTAAATATGTTCCTAAGTTAAATTATTCATATGAACTGATAATTGCCATTACAAACGAAGGCAGAACCGATATGGTGATGAATGCGGCGCGAGGCGTCGGCGCAAAAGGCGGAACAGTTCTTCACGGAAAGGGCACAGGTACAGAAAATCAGCAAAAATTCTTTAACGTATCTATTGCTCAGGAAAAAGAGGTTATACTAATACTGTCAGAGGCAAGTCAAAAGGCATCTATAATGAAGGCAATAATAGAAAAGGCCGGGCGGGATACGGAAGCCGGTGCGGTTGTTTTCTCGATTCCCACAAGCGCCGCGGCCGGCTTTGGAATCTTAAACTGACAACAATATTACTCAATAAGAAAGTGAAATTATGAAGAAAACGGACAATTCCGAAAAATCAAAAACAGTATACAGGTATACCCCTGAACCAAACCGGGGTCTTAATGACAATCAGGTTGCCGAAAGAATGAAGATCGGTCTTAGCAATAAGCTTCCGTCGGACGATCAAAATTCCATATCAAAAATTATCGCAAAGAATGTGTTTACCTACTTTAACTTGATTTTCTTTATCTTTGCGATAGCTCTTATGGTTGAAAAATCGTATAACCACCTTGCCTTTTTAGGTGTTATATTTTCAAATACCATTATAGGAATCGTCCAGGAAGTGCGCTCTAAAAAGATTTTAGGTAAGCTGAACCTCGTAACCGCACCCGTCAGCAAGGTCATCAGAAACGGAGCCGAGACTGTTATCAAGAGTGATGAGCTTGTTCTTGACGACATAATTGTTTTGGAAACCGGAAATCAAATTCCCGCTGACGCAACTGTATGCAGCGGAGAAGTATTTGTCAACGAATCACTGGTTACGGGCGAGGCCGATGAAATAAGAAAGGGAAAGGGCGACAATCTCTTATCGGGGAGCTTTGTCATATCCGGAAGCTGCCGCGCCCGTCTTGACGCGGTGGGAAGTGATTCCTTTGCGGCAAGGCTCACTATTGACGCAAAAAAAACAAAAAAGAGACAACGCCCCGGAATGATGAAATCTCTCAATATTCTGATTATGATAATCGGCGTTGTTATAATTCCCTTCGGCGTTATAATGTTTATAAACCAAAATCAAACTCTCGGACTTTCAGTGAAGGAAAGCGTGGAAAACGCCGTTGCTTCGTCTTTGGGGATGATTCCCGAAGGATTATACCTTTTGACAAGCATAGCGCTTGTGGCAAGCACAATCCGTCTGGCTAAGGGCAATACGCTTGTTCACGATATGAAGTGTATCGAAAGCCTTGCACGCGTTGACATTATATGCGTTGACAAAACGGGAACGATTACCGAACCGGATATGACCGTCAAGGCCATTCTTCCGCAGGGTAATGACTTATCAATCGGAAACAAAATCAGAGATTTTGTGTTCGGAATGGACACCGATAATATTACACAAACGGCAATCAAAAATTACTTCGGTGATTCCGAAACCGAAAACCGTGTTGTCCGAAAAAAGGAATTCTCCTCCGTTTTCAAATTCAGCGCCGCTGAGTTCGAAAACGGCGAGATATACGTTCTCGGCGCTCCTGAGATACTTCTCAGAGAAAACTATGCACAATACAAAAAAAGCCTTGAAGAACACTTTGCTGCGGGCGAAAGAGTCCTTCTTTTCGGTATGCCTCAGAACCCGACCGATGCAAAAGCTGTTTTTACCGAGAACGAGCTTTCGATAAAAATCAAGCCACTCGCTTTCATAACACTTTCAAATCCCATTCGTGAAAACGCCTTAAAAACATTTGAGTACTTCGCGAACCAGGGCGTGACGGTAAAAGTAATTTCGGGTGATAATGCGCGTACCGTATCTTATATTGCCTCTCAGGCAGGAATCAAGAACGCCGATAAATATATTGATGTTTCAAAACTCAGTGATGATGAGGTTTCTTCTGAAAAAATGCTTGATTATACGGTTTTCGGAAGGGTCAGTCCAACCCAAAAACGCCTTCTGATCAGAACATTCAAAAAGGCAAAGCATACAGTCGCTATGACCGGAGATGGTGTAAACGATGTTCTCGCTTTAAAGGATGCGGATTGCAGTATAGCCATGGCCTCCGGAAGTGAGGCAGCATCAAATGTGTCGGATCTTGTGCTTGTGAATTCTGACTTCGCCAATATGCCCCAGGTCGTGGACGAGGGAAGGCGAGTAATAAACAATATAGAAAGAAGCGCATCACTATTTCTTGTAAAAAATATTTTTTCGTTTATTATGACGCTTATATCGATTCTTGCCGTCACCTATTATCCGCTCAAGCCTGTGCAGATTTCTCTTGTATCGTGTATGATGATAGGAATCCCCTCATTTTTCCTTGCGCTTGAACCGAATAAGAATCTCGTTAAAGGAAAGTTTTTAAGAAACGTTCTGTATCATGCTTTCCCTACTGCAATCTCGGCTGTTATTCTGGTTGAAGCATGGCTTCTTATTTCAAATGCCTTTAATATTGAATACGCAAAAATAACAACCGTTGCTTGTATGATTTACGGATTCACTTCATATATGATGCTTTTAAAGGTATGCCGACCAATGAATATTTGGCACGGAATCCTGTTTACACTGATGGGTGTCGGATTCATATTGTGCGTTATACTTCTTCCGAGGTTCTTTGATATTACAAGACTTGACATCGGGTCTATAATCATAATGGTTCTGTTAATGCTTCCGGCTTATCCTCTTCAGCTCGGAATCGAAAAACTTTTTAAACATATATTTCACAGAAAATCGGTCTAAAAAAGGCTTCGCCACAGATTTTGGCGAGGCTTTTCTTAAAATTCTCTGTTTTTTTGAAAAAAATTAGATTTTTTTCAAAAAAACACTTGCATTTTCTTTTGAAATAGTGTATAATATTTTCTGTTGTGAACAACGGGGTGTGGCTCAGTTTGGTAGAGTACCTGAATGGGGTTCAGGTGGCCGCTGGTTCGAATCCAGTCACTCCGACCACATTATTAAAACCGCCTGTAAAAAGGCGGTTTTTTGATTGGCTTACACGATTTTTAATAATTCTCTTAAACCTCTGTTACAAGTATCACTCTAACTCTTTCCGCACCGCTTGTTGTGTCATCATAGTACAGAGTATATGTGTATTTTGACGGGTTCTTAATCAAGTCATCTGTCGAAAGCATTGTATATTCAGACGAAGTCGATGAATTACGCTTATACACAGTTACTTTATCACTTAGTTTATAAACCTTATTATTTACTGTTATTTTATCGCTTAAAACGCTTGTTGCTCTGCCGCTGACCGAACTCAAAGAGTTCATAGTATCAGGTGACATAATATTCCCCGATATTTTTACTGCATCACCGTATGAAACGCTGAACTTTCCTCTTATTGAAATCGAATACCTGTTTCCCTCGGATAAAATATCATACTTGCTTGAGTTTCCGTTTGACTGGGCGGAGGTTATAAGTCCATACGAATATGAATCATTTGTAACATTTTTCAGTATAAGTGTATCGACCGCACCGGAGGAATTTTTATGTGAATATAAAATGTTTTTCGATTCAATTTTCGTTCCGTCAATTCTTTGACCGAATACCTTTGCGTATGCCGATGTATAGGTTTTATCTGTCGTTCCTATATCCAAAATATCGATATTTGAAGCGACTGAAGCCGAGCCCAGCTTCTTTGTATTCCAGTTAAACGTTCCGCTTAAATCCGACGAACTGTTTGCCCTTGATAGACGTGCGTTTCCGCCGGAAAATGCAATTTCAACAATTGAGTTTTTCATTTCGGTATAATCCTTGTCCGTTATATATTCATATGTCTCACCGTTTGGCTGAACTATCTGAACATAATAATTCGTAAAGGTATTTACATCGCCGCTTGCATACGACTTGGTTCCCGTCGCGGTAACATATCCCACGCTTCCGGCCGCCGCCGCAGACGGCGAGATTACATCTGCTGCCTTTCCGTCCTTACCCAAAATAATGGTTATTGTATCGCCATATTCAAACGTTCCGCCCGAGTATACCTTGTTAAACGCGTCTGAACCCTCAAGCTCATACTCCTTTCCCGAAACGGTAATCGATGTAGGAACATCGCGGTTTGGTGTTGCTTTTTCATACACGCCGCTTACTTTATTGTTATATGCAAGAACCATATTGAGATCCTTCAGATAATATACAATATCATTATTCTGTATATCCGATGCTTTTACCGAAGTACCGTCTCTCGTTATCTTTGTATCAGTTCCTATGCTCCACATTGACTGCCAGTTTGACCCCGATACGGTAACAGGTCCTGCTACATTTCCTTCGATGAAAGTAACATAATCAACCTCACCGTTATCCGAAAGTGAAACCTTCAGCTTATCGCCGAGCTCAAGCTCTGATTTTAACATTCCGAAGGTTGTCTTTGATTTACCTTTATACGCCGCTGTTCCGTCGGATATCTCAATCGAAGTCATCGAACCGTTTTTGTATGCCATAACCTTATTCTTAAGCACAGAATATACAATATACTCAGCAGTTGAATTATCGTTTCCCTCCGGAACAAAGGCGATAAGCTTAGTTCCGTCCTTAATAACGGCATCACCCTTCATCCCCACCGAGCTTCTGTCAAAGCCTGATGTTACTTTAAACGTTCCCTCGGTTGTAAAAATTTCATCAGACGCAATGGAACTATCCTCCTCGCTTCCGCCGATTACCGTAACATCTTCGCTTATCTGTGCATCAAACACAGTGATGAGCTGTGACTGTGTATTCTTCGTTTTGGTCTTTAACGTATTATAAACCAACTGAACGACCTGCCTGCGTGTCATATAATCGCCGGCGGAACAGCCCACATTATCGGTCATATCCAGGTTATCGGCAAGCCCAATCTGACCCGACGGCCACGATACACCGAAATCAGCGTCTGAGTAACCCAATACTCTGAGCATCATAGTAACCGCTTCTTCATAAAGCACTGTGTCATCAGGCCTAAACGTTGCGTCGGGATAACCGCTTATGATTCCGTTTGTAACACCAACGCGAACATAAGGCGCTGCCCAATGCCTGTACGTTACATCCGGGAACGGTGAAATAGAAAGATTTGTTGCAACACTGTTTTTATAGCTTGATGAGTTTACGGCAATTTTAGTGAATTCCGCACGCGATACATAGTCATCAAGCCTTAAATTTCCGTCAGGATCACCGCTTATTATATTAAGTTCAGACAAAAGTCCTAAAACACCGCTTTGATAATCCGCGGCTTGTACAGCCGCCGGCACCGCGGCAAGGCTCGCCGCAATGCAAAGCGATGTAATAAATGCAATTATTTTTTTCATATTGAACTCCTTTCAACTCGGTTAAATCGAATTTTTAATCATAACGCAGGGCGTCAATCGGATTAAGCGCTGCCGCCTTCTTAGCTGGGAGATAGCCGAAAATCACT
>CAJKNM010000061.1 GCA_905201285.1 uncultured Eubacteriales bacterium
TCCTACCTATCCCCACAAGCTCGGTAATCGAGCCGCTTATCAGCGTCGATATATTTGACACAGCTATTTGATAGCCAATCAAAATCAAAATATCAGCCAAAACCGCTCCCGCCGTTCCAAGCACAAGTCCTTGAACAACAAACGGCCCGATTATAAACGTCTCGGATGCTCCGACTATTCTCATTATTCCTATCTCATTTTCAAATGATGACATTCCAAGTCTTATAGTATTATATACAATAAATACGGCAAGAATGACAAGTACCGCCATTATCCATATACCTATGTTTCTGACGGCGCGGGTCGCCGTATCAATACCTCCGATTATATCCTTGCTTCTGATAACCTCATCAACACCGTCTACATCTTCCGCCGCCTTGCTGATTCCGTCACTCTCTGTTAAGTCATTAACCGTTATTATAAACGAATCCCTAAGCGGATTTTCGCCGTCTTTAAATACATAGCCATCGTCACCGTACACCTCACGGCTCACCTTTTCCAACCTGTCCTCTCTCGAATAAAAACTGACCGATTTAACCCCCGGAATTCTTTTTAGCTCACCCTCAATATCGCTGATTGAACGCTCGCTTTCGCTGTTTATATACACATTTATTTCGTAGCTGCTTCCTATACGCTGCATAAACTCATTAATGTTGATTCCAACCGCGGCGAAAAGCCCGATTAAGGCAAGCGCCGCGGCAACTATGCAGATTGAAGCCGCACTCATAAGCTTGTGAGACACAATATTTAAAAACCCCTGCTTAATAAAATACGCTGCCTTGTTATTCACCGCGTGCTTCACCTGCCTTTTTTGAATAGAACGCATTGCGTTCATCCCGTATCACTCTGCCTCCTTCAAGCTCAATCACTCTTCTTTTCATACTGTCAACAATGTCACGGGCATGGGTGGCAACAACAACCGTTGTGCCAAGTCTGTTAAACCTTTCAAGAAGCTTCATTATCTCAGCCGATGTTTTGGGGTCAAGGTTCCCGGTTGGTTCATCAGCAAGAAGAATCGGCGGATTGTTCGCCATTGCGCGTGCCAGAGCAACGCGCTGTTGCTCTCCGCCCGAAAGCTGTCCGGGTTTGGACTCCGCTTTTTCGCTCAGCCCGACAAGCGAGAGTATCTGAGGAACCATATGCTCGATATTTCGCCGCGGTGTTTCAGTCACCTCTAAGGCAAAGGCCACATTCTCGAACACAGTTTTATACGGAAGAAGCTTATAGTCCTGAAAGACTGTGCCGATTTTGCGCCGAAGATACGCCGTCTTTTTACGGCTGAGCTTTGACACATCCGCCCCGCCGACAATAACGCTTCCCTCATCTGCCGTCTCACTTTTCAATATCAGCCGTGCAACAGTGGTCTTTCCGGCTCCGGTTTCACCGATTAAAAACACAAAGTCTCCGCGCGGAATCTCAAAGCTGACATTTTTAAGTGCCGCTTCTGTCGCACCTTTATAAATCTTAGTCACGTTATTAAATGTAATCATACCTTCACCTCTCGCCTTCAACTGCAAAACGGAGCCTTTAGGGATACAGACACAGCACTCCCATCAAGCTCCGCTAAAATATAGGTTCGGAATTTTAAATTCTGGTAGGTTCAGAAGTAAGATACTTATTAACCATCATAGCCACCTTGAATATAATGGCATCGTCAAACTCTCTCAAATCAAGTCCGGTCAGCTTTTTAATCTTATCCAATCTATAAACCAATGTATTTCTGTGTACAAAAAGCTTCCTTGATGTTTCTGAAACATTCAGGTTATTCTCAAAAAACTTCTGAATGGTATAAATCGTTTCACTGTCGAGAACGTTGATTGACTCCTTTTTGAAAACCTCGTTTAAGAATAGTTCACACAAGGTCGTCGGAAGCTGATAAATCAGCCTTCCTATACCCAGGTTGTCATAGCTGATAACGCTCTTTTCGGTGTCAAATACCTTTCCGACTTCAAGCGCAATCCTCGCCTCACGATAAGCCTGTCCGAGTTCCTGAATGGTGTCGACAACCGTTGAAACACCGACCGATACTGTTATCATTTCCTCTGCGCTCAGCGTATCAAAGATGTTTTGAGCAAGCTGAAGTGATTTTTCCTTTACGTTGTCCTCGCCGAATTCTTTAATAACAACCAAATCGTGATCATCAATTCTTATAACAAAATCCTTCTTCTTATCGGGGAAGAGACTCTGAAGAATATCCATAGCAGTATTCTCGGCTGAATTTGCTATTCTGATAAGATACACTACACGCTTCGCTTCAACAGTAAGGTGCAGCTCTCTCGTTCTGAATAATACGTCACCGAGCAAAATATTATCCATAATAATATTTTTAACAAAACTGTTTCTGTCATATTTCTCGTCATAATACTGTTTAAGTGTAAGAAAGTGAACGCCCATAAGCGCACAGGCATTAGCGGCAATCTCATCATCACCCTCACAGAACACAAGATACTCCATTTTATTGAAGGTCTCTATCTTTTTATAGCTGTATCCGCCGATACATTTAGTCTCGCCCGAAGAATCAAAAACCGTAAAAATATTGTCCACAGTATTTCCGATACGGAACTCATCACTGCAGGCAATCACTGTTTCCGAATCATCAATAACACCCATTACACGCTTTATATCCTTTTTAAGCTGTGTAAGTGTATTTTGAAACAATCTGTTTTGCATAACTGCACCTCCAAAATATCTTATAAACCAACATAATATTTTTATACTTTTCTATTATAACTCTAAACTTTCAGAATTGCAAGAATTTTTGTTAAAAATTAATAAAAAAGACATAAAATATCTGCCTTGACAGCAATATAGAGTTCGGTTATAATATAAATTGTGAATATTTTGTCTTTATTGCGGAATTTTCGCCCATATCACCAGCTTATTTTCAGAAAGGATGTTATTCATATGAAATATATAGTTATACTGACAGACGGTGCCGCAGACACCCCTGTTGCCGAGCTTAACGGAATGACTCCGTTTGAGGCGGCTAAAAAACCTCATATCGACGCTCTTGCGGCAAAGGGCGAGGTCGGGATGGTTACAACTGTGCCGGAGGGTTTCCCTCCGGGAAGTGATGTTGCTAACCTCGCCGTGTTCGGCTATGACCCACAAAAATACTACACCGGCCGTTCTCCGCTTGAAGCTGAATCTATCGGCGTTCCGCTTGAACTGACCGACACAACCTTCCGTGCAAACATTGTCACACTCTCGGACGACGAAAACTATGAAGATAAAACAATGGTTGACTATAGCTCAGACGAAATCACCACCGAAGAGGCTCACAAGCTTATCGACGCGGTAAACAAAGAGCTTGCCTGTGATGATTATGAATTCTTCGGCGGAACAAGCTATCGCCACCTTTTGGTATGGCACAACAAAGAAAACAACTTCACCTTAACCCCTCCGCATGATATTTCCGGCAGGGTTATAGGCGAGTATCTTCCTAAAGACAAGACTCTTCTTAGTCTGATGAAGAAGAGCTATGACATTCTAAAGGACCATCCGGTAAACCTCGACAGAATCAAAATGGGTCTCCATCCGGCAAACTCGGTTTGGATTTGGGGAAACGGAACAAAACCGAATCTTGACACCTACGCTGAAAAATTCGGGCTTTCGGGTACGGTTATCTCCGCCGTTGACCTGATAAAAGGCATAGGTCAGTGTGCAGGGCTTAACGTTGTTGAAATAGACGGTGCAACAGGAACCGTCAACACTAACTTTGACGGAAAGGCAAAGGCGGCGATTGATGCCCTTAAAGGCGGCGATGACTTTGTGTATATTCACCTTGAAGCGGCGGACGAAGCGGGGCACAGACACGAAATTGACAATAAGGTCAAGGCGATAGAGCTGATTGACGGGAAAATTGTCGCTCCTGTCCTCGAATATTTAAAAAACAGCGGCGAGGACTTCAACATCCTGCTTATGCCGGATCACCCGACTCCGCTTAACATTATGACGCATACTTCCGACCCTGTTCCTTATATTCTCTATAAAAGCTGCAATGAAATATCCTCGGGCGTTGAGTCTTACACCGAGGCAAACGCCGAAAAAACAGGCGTTGTAACAGAACACGGCTATATGCTTATCAATAAGCTTTTGGACAGAATGTAATTTTATTTGAAAAATTTAATCTTTTATCAAAAATCACTTGCAATTTTCAGTGTTTTTTGGTATTATAAAGGTTGTGTCAATAACTATGTCAAAGTGAGTGTATATTATCTCATCTTCCATAGTTTAAATATAAAAACTCCTCCACCCGTCCGCAGGTTCAGGAGCATATGCAATTCCCTGCGGACAGAAAGGCGAAACAAATATGCCAACTAAAATTGTTATCGGCGCTCAGTGGGGCGACGAAGGAAAAGGAAAAACAATCGATATTCTCGCAGCAAGCTCTGACGTGGTTGTCAGAACCTCAGGCGGAAACAACGCAGGTCACACAATAGAAGCCGACGGTGTTACGTATAAGCTTCAGCTCCTTCCCTCCGGAATTCTCAACCCGAGAACGCTCAATATAATCGGGGTGGGTGTTGTTGTAGACCCGAAGGTTCTTCTGACCGAGATTGACGGTATGGAGGGTCAGGGAATCAGCACGAAAAACCTCAAAATTGATGCGAGAGCACACGTTATTATGCCTTATCACATTGCTCTTGATGCCCTCTCTGAAAAGGCAAGGGGTGCAGGCGATATAGGAACAACAAAAAAGGGAATAGGCCCTTGTTATGTTGATAAAACCGAACGCTGTGGAATCCGTATCTGTGATTTGATAAACCCCGATAAGTTCCGCAAGATGGTCTATGACAATCTTAAAATCAAAAATAAGATAATCGAGCTTGTCTACGGCGGAGAGCCGTTTGATGCAGAACAGATTATCGAAGAATATTCAAAATACGCAAAGCGGCTTGCTCCTTATGTTACCGACACCACACCCATTCTCTATGAGGCGGTTAAAAATGACAAGAGGGTGCTTTTTGAAGGTGCACAGGGCATCCTTCTCGATATTGACTTCGGCACATATCCTTATGTTACTTCATCACACCCGATTTCGGGCGGAGTATGTGTCGGAAGCGGTATAGGTCCGAATATGATTGATGAATGTATCGGTGTTTTAAAGGGTTACGTTACCAGAGTCGGAAACGGCCCATTCCCGACCGAGCTCAACGATGAAACCGGTGAGGCAATTCGCCAAAACGGTCACGAATTCGGGACTGTTACCGGGCGTCCGAGAAGAACCGGCTGGTTTGACGCGGTTATCGCTAAGTACGCTGTCAGAACAAATTCTCTTACCTCTATCGTTCTCAACAAGATTGACCCGCTCGGCGGAATAGGCAAGATAAAGATTTGTGTTGCTTATGAAAAAGAGGGAAAGGTTATAACCGATTTTCCGCCCACGCTTGAAGAGCTTGCTAAATGCAAGCCAATTTATGAGGAGCTTGACGGCTGGACAGGGGATATAAGTAATGTAAAAGATTTTTATGAACTTCCTATTGCTGCACAGAACTATGTTCACCGCATCGAAGAGCTTTGCGAATGCAGAGTATCCTCTATCGGCGTAGGTCCGGGAAGAGACCAGAATATAAACCTGTAAGAATTTTTGTGCTTTACGCGGCTCACTGTAAGGCACATAACTTAAACGTGAGCCGGAAAGGAAAAGGTGATTTCATTATGGCTGAAACAAAACCGAAGAAAAGCACCTCCAAAAAAGCAAAGTCAGAGAATGACTTATTAACCTATAAAGGAAAGCCTCTTTTAAGATGCGGAAACGAAATCTATTACGGCAATCCCGAAGATAAGTATGTTGTCATTTTCAGACTTGAAGATAATGATACTCTCGGTGACATCACTGTTTCAAAGAGGGTTATTATCGAACTTAAAACAAATGAGGGCAGCCGTTCTCAGCTTATAAGACAGGCTGAACGCGACGGTCTGTACAAGGCTCTTGACCTGGGTGACTTTTGGCTCGAACAGGCTCTTGAAAACGGTTAAATAATTTGGGGCTGCTGATATGCAGTCCCTTTGTATGCCCTCACCTGCCCGCGGTGAGACCCTGCATAAAATATTTTTCTGCGGGCAGAAAGGCTATGTTAAAATGAATAGTAAAGTACACGAGATGAATCATCCGCTTATTATGCACAAAATTTCTATGCTACGGAGCGAGGAAACAACGGTTAAAGACTTCCGCGAGCTGGTAAACGAGATTGCCCTGCTCATGGGCTATGAGGCGACAAGAGACCTTGATATGGTAGAACGCCCTGTTAAAACTCCTATTACCGAGACAACAGGAAAGTTTATCTCAAAGCAGGTAGCGCTTGTTCCCGTTCTTCGCGCCGGTCTTGGTATGGTTGACGCATTGATGAGTCTGATTCCCGCCGCTAAGGTTGGCCACATCGGTCTCTATCGCGACCCTGAAACCCATATCCCCGTTGAGTATTACTGCAAGCTTCCGAACGATATTTCAGAAAGACAGGTTATAGTTCTTGACCCGATGCTTGCAACAGGCGGAAGTGCAGCGGCAGCTATCGACTTTATCAAACAACGCGGCGCAAAGAGGATTAAACTTATGTGTATAATCGCGGCTCCTGAAGGTGTTGAAGCAATAATGAAGGCTCACCCCGACATTGAGCTTTTCTGTGGTGTAATCGACGAACGTCTGAACGAGAATTGTTATATCGTTCCGGGTCTCGGCGATGCAGGTGACCGACTCTTCGGCACACTTTAATGAAAATTCGCCTTAAATTTAAGCGGCGGAACATAACTTAGTTTGTTATTTAAAGAAGGGATGTAAGATAACACTTACATCCCTTCTTTTTTATATAACTTATGCTTAATTCTCTGAAGCGCGTTGTCGATTGACTTGGGCGTTCTTTTCAACTCCGCCGCTATCTCTTGATAATTCATCCCACCGAGATAGAGTGACAGGACCGTCTTTTCAAGATTACTCAGCTTACTCTCGATTTCGGTGCTGAGAAGTTCAACATTTTCACGCCGAAGAAAAAGTTCCTCCGGGTCAGTTGTTTCTCTCTCTGCAAGCATATCAACAAGTGTTCTGTCCTCATTGTCGTCAAAAAGAGGTTCGCTGAGCGAAACATATGAGTTAAGCGGAATATGCTTTTGACGCGTCGACGCCTTTATAGCGGTTAAAATCTGACGTTTGACACATATTTCAGCGAATCCGCGGAAGGTCGGCTGTTTTGTTATATCGAAATCACGAACAGCCTTAAAAAGGCCTATCATTCCCTCTTGAACAATATCGTCATGGTCTGCACCCGCTAAGAAGTACAACTTTGCGCGACTTTTTACCAGGTTTTTATACCGGCTGAGTATGATTTCAACAGCACGCCTGTCTCCGCTTGCCGAAAGCTCGACAAGCTCTTCATCAGACATATTATCATAGTCAAACTTCTGTTCGTTCAATCCGACACCTCCTATATTATTTTGGGCTGTTGCAACAAACAACAGCCCGTTTTAATCAGATTTTTAATTATTTAAGAAGTCTCGACGTTTCTCTTGCAATCATAAGTTCTTCATTCGTTGGGATAAGCATAACCTTAACCTTTGAATCAGGAGCAGAAATAACAGTTTTCTTTCCTCTTACATTATTGGCATCGTCATCAATTTTAACACCGAGGTATCCGAGGTAATCCTCACAGATAGACTTGCGAATATCCTTATCGTTCTCGCCCACACCCGCGGTAAAGGCAATCGCATCAACACCGTTCATAGCTGCCGCATATGCGCCGACATACTTAGCAACTCTGTATTTGAATGCGTCAAGAGCCGCCGCGGCCTTGTGGTTACCTTCATCCGCCGCTTTTCCTACATCACGGAAGTCAGAAGAAACACCGCCGCTCATACCAAGTATACCCGACTTTTTGTTAAGTATGTTCAGCATCTCGTTTATGTCAATATTTTCGTGATTACAGATAAACTGAAGAACCGCAGGGTCAATATCGCCCGAACGGGTTCCCATAATAAGACCCTCAAGCGGTGTAAGTCCCATTGAGGTATCCACGCACTTACCGCCGATTGAAGCCGAAACGCTTGCGCCGTTACCGAGGTGGCACACTATAACCTTTGCGGTTTTCGGGTCAAGACCGCCGAATTCGATTGCTTCGTGTGATACAAACATATGGCTTGTTCCGTGGAAGCCGTATCTGCGTATTTTATACTTTGTGTAATATTCGTACGGGATAGCATAAAGATATGCTTTCTCAGGCATCGCCATACCAAAAGCAGTATCAAACACCGCAACGTTCGGCTTGCCCGGCATTGCCGCCTCACACGCTTCGATTCCTATAAGGTTCGCCGGATTGTGGAGCGGACCGAGGTCAAAGCACTCACGGATAACCTTTTTAACATCGTCATCAACCTTGATTGACTCAGTATAGATATTTCCGCCGTGGAGCACACGGTGACCTATAGCATTAATCTCGTTTACATCATCGATTACGCCGTGGTCTGCGTCTGTCAAAGCCTCGAGCACAAGGCGGATAGCCTCCTTATGGGTTTTCATAGGTGACTCTTTAACATACTCGTCTTTGCCTGACGGCTTATGGGTCAGCTTTGAACCCTCAATACCTACTCTCTCACAAAGACCTTTTGCGAGAACCGTTTCGTTTTCAATATCGATAAGCTGATATTTAAGTGATGAGCTGCCCGCGTTAATAACAAGAATTTTCATAATGATAACTTCCCCTTTATAATTAATTACTGCTCAAGTGCCTGAGCCTGAACACAAGTGATGGCAACAACGCCGACAATATCATCAGCACAGCAGCCTCTTGACAAATCGTTAATGGGCTTTGCTATACCCTGTGTTACCGGACCGTAAGCCTCTGCCTTAGCGAGTCTTTGAACAAGCTTATAGCCGATGTTACCTGCATCAAGGTCAGGAAAAACAAGTACGTTTGCGTGACCCGCAACAGTGCTGTCCGGTGCCTTTGAAGCCGCAACCTCAGGAATGATTGCTGCATCTGTCTGAAGTTCGCCGTCAACGTTAAGGTCAGGATATGTTTCCTTGCAAATTCTTGTTGCCTCTACTACCTTTGTTACATCATCGTGCTTTGCGCTTCCCTTTGTCGAATGTGAAAGCATAGCGACAGCGGCCTTCTCGTTTACAAGAAGTTCAAATGATTCAGCCGAAGAGGCAGCAATAGCCGCCAGCTTTTCGGGGTCGGGGTTCTGTTCAAGACCACAGTCAGCAAATACAAATGCGCCGTTTGCGCCGTACTCACAGTTCGGTACAAGCATAAGGAAGAATGCCGAAACAAGCTTAACACCCGGCTTCGTCTTGATAATCTGAAGGCTCGGTCTTAACGTATTTGCCGTTGAGTGGCACGCACCCGAAACAACGCCGTCGGCGTCACCAGCCTTAACCATAAGACACGCATAGTACATATAATCGTTAAGTGCAGTCTTTTTTGCTTCCTCATATGTAAGACCTTTTTTCTTTCTCAATTCGACAAAAAGGTTTAAATATTCTTCTGTCTTTTCATATGTATGAGGGTCGATAACGGTTGCGCCCGAAATATCAAAACCCTTTGAATTTTCTTCAATTTCCTGTGGCGTTCCGAGAATGATAAGGTTCGCTATACCCTCTTTTAAAATCTTCTCAGCCGCCTCAAAAGTTCTTCTGTCCATCGACTCAGGAAGAATTATAGTCTTTTTGTCAGACTTTGCTCTATCCTTGATTGCATCTAAAAACTTACTCAATTTAATACGCCTCCGTATATAAAATAACAAATAATTTGTTTTAA
>CAJKNM010000062.1 GCA_905201285.1 uncultured Eubacteriales bacterium
TTTCTGAGTCCTTAATGGTATTTTTGCGCGGAAGATGAGCGGTCAGCATATAAATCTGAGCGGCCTTTTCGACTGTTTCGATAAGACCGAATGTCTCATCGAGATCCTTTCCCGCACCGTAAATCCCGTGCATTCCCCATACAACGAGGCGGAATTCCTTCATTTTTTCGGCGGTCGCCATACCGATTTCATTTGTTCCGCAAAGCATCCAGGGAAGAACGCCGATTCCATCGGGAAATACAACTATACATTCGGTGCACATTTCCCACAGAGTATGAGTGAACTTCTTTTCATCCAATTCGTGAACGTAGTTCATAGCGAGGGTGTTTGTCGGATGCGAATGCATTATAACTCTGTTTTCGGGGTCAACCGAGAGCCTTGCCATATGGCTCATAAGATGAGAGGGGAGCTCGCTTGTGAACCTTCCGCCGTCGGAATATCCCCAAAGAAGCTCGGCGGTTGTTCCGTCCTCGGCTATACGGATGATACCCAGATTGTTTTCGGGGTCGCCCTCTACATTTTTGAAGTATTTTCCCGTTCCGGTAACAAGAAAATACTTTCCTATAAGGCTGTCGGCCCGGAATCCTGTCGGAATGGTGCGAATAACCTTTTTTGTGTCAATATACTCTGATACCTCAGATTCGTCAAGAAGCAGGCTGATATTTCCGCCGTTGCGTTCGTCCCAGCCTAAACGATACATATTAGATGCGGTACTGCACATCTTTTTTAAAAACGGTGCTGTTGAAATGTCTTTCATTTTCTTTCCTCCAATACATTTTTTTCATATGCTTTTACCTCGCTGAGATAGTCAACGCTGACATTCTCGCGATTTAAGTATTCTTCCCATATATCGCCGAAAGGCATAGTTTTGAGCTCTTCACTTCTAACCATAAGCGAGGTGAAGTCGGAACTGTCCTGAAGCTCTTTTAATGACGAAGGCTCAAGCAGAGCGTAAAGAAGAGCCTTCTGAACGCTTCTTCCGCCGGTGATCCACGCCGAGATACGGTTGATTGACGCATCAAAGTAATCCGTCGCTATAAACACTCTGTCGAGTGCGTCGGCACGAATGATTTCCTTTGCGATTTCCCGGGTTTCATCATCGAAGAGAACAACATGGTCGCTGTCCCAGCGAACGGGGCGGGTGATGTGCAGAGCCAGAGTGTCGTTAAATAGCAGGACTGACGAAATCTTGTCGGACACGACTTCTGTCGGGTGGTAGTGGCCGTTGTCCATAAGCGGAGTAATACCCTTTTTAGCCGCATAGGTAAGGCAGAATTCCGACGAACCTACAGTGTATGATTCAAGGCCGATTCCGAACACCTTTGATTCAAGGCACGGAAAGACCTTAGTCTTGTCATACGGCACGGAAAGTATCTCATCGAGAGATTTTTTGAATCTTGCACGGGGGCCGAGTCTGTCTGCCGGAATGTCCTTATAGCCGTCGGGAATCCAAATATTCATAACACAGGGGACACCCGTCTCGTTTGCGAAATATTCAGATATTTCAATACAGCGTTTTCCGTGTTCAACCCAGAATTTTCTAACTGTTTCATCGGGCGATGACAGGGTCAGATTATCCTTAACCATTGGATGTGAGAAGAAGGTCGGGTTAAAGTCAAGACCCATATTTCTTTCCTTGGCAAACTTGACCCATTTTTCAAAATGCTTGGGTTGAATCTTATCTCTGTCAACGTGATCACCGTCGAATATTGCATAGCAAGCGTGAAGATTCAGCTTTTTCTTGCCGGGTATAAGACTGAACGCCTTGTCGATGTCCGCCATAAGCTCTTCAGGGGTTGTTGCCTTTCCGGGATAGTTACCGGTTGCCTGGATTCCGCCCGAGAGCGCATCGGTGCTGTCAAAGCCGCCGACATCGTCGCCCTGCCAGCAATGAATCGATACCGAAATATCTTTCAGGGTGTCTAAGGCTTTTTCGGTGTCAACACCGATTTTTGCGTATTTTTCCTTTGCGCTTTGATAACTCATATTTCAATTTCCTCCATATCAAATGAATTTTTAATGAGGGCTCGTGCCTCGGTTAAATTTTTGCATTGTTTTAAATAGATAAGCTGAGAAATCAGATTTCCTGCTGCGGTGGCCTCAACCGGCCCGGCGACAACTCTTTTCCCGGTGTATTTCGCGGTAAGCTCGTTGAGATAGCTGTCTTTTGAACCGCCGCCGACTATGTGAATGTCGCCGACCGTTCTTCCGGTCAGACCTTCGATTTCCGAAACGGCATTTTTATATGAACGAGCAAGAGAGTGGTACACGCTTGAAAGGACACTTTCGAGCCGCATATCGGGGTCGCCGAAGTATGTTCTGATTGCTTCAATCATATTGTCGGGTGCGGAAAATAACTTGTCATTTACATCAAAATATTTATAATCGGAGCAATCTCTCGACATAAACATCATCTCGTCATACGAGAGTGAACGATTCAAGTCCTTTCGGATATTCTGAAGAAACCACATTCCGATATAGTTCTTTAAAAAGCGAAAACGGTATTCTATTCCGCCCTCGTTGGTGAAATTTGCTTTTTGGGTTTCCTCATTAATAAACGGGGCCTTGCTTTCCATACCGATAAGGCTCCAGGTTCCGGACGATACGTATAAATCACCGTCATTTAAAGGGGTGGCCGCGACTGCGCTTGCTGTGTCGTGGCTTGGGGCGAAGATAACCGTGCTGTCAAAGCCGGCGTACTCACGCATTTCGTCAGTGAAACTTCCTATAACGCTTGCCGGAGGGTTCAACTCTTTAAACAGACGTTTCGGAAGGCCGAGTTCGCCTATAATGACATTGTCCCATTCCTTGGACGCGGCGTTTACCATTCCTGTTGTTGAGGCATTGGTGTATTCGTTTTTGATAACGCCGGTCAGACGGTATGAAAGATAGTCGGGTATCATCAGATAATATTCGGCCTTGTCGAGCTTCCCCGATAATTTGTCGGCGTACAGCTGATACACGGTGTTAAAGCTCATCTTTTGGATTCCGGTACGTTCATAGAGTATGTTTTGGGGAATAATCGCCTCAACCTTGCTGACGACCGCGTCGGTTCTGCTGTCGCGGTAGCAGAAGGCAGGGGCAAGCTCGTTTTTGTCTTTGTCGAGGAGGACATAATCCACACCCCACGTGTCTATGGCGATTGTCTCGGGAATCTTTTCAAGCTCCGTACATTTTTTTATTCCGGCCTTGACCTCGGCGAAGAGCCTATCGAGATTCCAGCAGAGAGAACCGTTGCGGATCTCAAAGCCGTTGTCGAAACGGTAGATTTCTTCAAAAACGATACGTCCGTTTTCGATATGGCCGAGTATATGCCTGCCGCTTGATGCGCCTATGTCTATGGCCAAGCAATATGTCATTTAATCACTTCCTTATTATTCTTATTATTCTTATTATTTTGATTATCCTGATTATCTTGATTATATCAAGGGAAATAACAAATTTCAAGGACGGTGTTTTGTGAAAAAAGTGTCCTTATTTGCATTTTACTATTGCTTGTGATATAATGAGTGCGAAAGGCGTGAGGTTTGAATGAAAAAAGAGATAATCGATAAACTGATTCCGCTGACGGAGGAGGAGAGAAAACTTGTGGACGGGCGAAAGGAAATTAACCGCGTTCTTTATATGGACAGCAGTAAAAACGTGATAAACAGCAAGAAACTGCTCGAGCAGGGGAAGCTTATCGCGATTCGTCCGCATACGCGGTTTGTCCGCTTTCCGCCGCACGTTCACGATTATATCGAGGTTGTGTATATGTGCTGCGGCTCTACAACCCACATAATAAACGGTGATGAAATTATACTTAAAGAGGGCGAGCTGCTTTTTCTGACCGGAAGTGCAACGCAAGAGATTCTTCCTGCAGGGGAGAGGGATATTGCGGTGAATTTTATAATTCTTCCGCAATTCTTTGACCGGACCCTTGCTATGCTGACAAACGAAGAAACGCCGATAAAGAGCTTTCTTATCGATTGTCTTAAGAGCGAACAGCCGAGTACTCCTTATCTTTATTTTAAGGTCAGTGATGTCCTTCCAATTCAGAATCTTGTAGAAAATTTGGTTTGGAATTTGATTTATAAAGAGCCGAACAAGCGGCTTATAAATCAAAACACAATGGGGCTTTTGTTCCTGCTTTTATTGAACTATACAGAGAGGCTGGAGTATAAAAACAAGGATGACGAGCTTGTGATAAATGTGCTTAGATATATAGAGGAAAATTATGCGGGCGGTTCACTCACCGAGCTGGCGGAAGAGCTTCATTATGAGTTCGCACACCTCTCGCGCGAAATCAAGGTTCGGACGGGAAAAACGTATACGCGGCTTGTGCAGGAGCGGCGGCTCTCACAGGCAGAGTTTCTCATAAAAAATTCAAATTTGAAGATAGCTGAGATTGCCGGACAGATAGGCTATGATAATATCAGTTACTTCCATCGGATATTTAACAAGGCATACGGAATGTCACCGAAGAAATATCGCGACAGATGCAGAAATCAGGCATAATATATTTGGAATAAAGTGAAAAACACAATTAAGCCGCCGGGCTATTCGTATAAATTTATAAATAATGCAGAAAATGGAATAAAAAAGACTGTTTTTATTGAATTTTTCCGAATGGTTTGATATTATATGAATGTTGTATTAAGAATAATTGGTTTTGAGGGGTATTTGTTTTGATTGAGTATTTTTTAACGGTTGGCGGACAGATTGTTGTAATGTTTTTAATGGTTGTTGTCGGTTATGCGATGTACAAGCACGGGATGCTGACCGAAAGAGGAACTAAGGATATGTCGGTGCTGCTTTTAAAAGTGGTGACACCGATAATTTTAATGTCGTCGTTTCAGCGTGCCTTTGAGCCTGAGCTGTTTTTCAGGTGGCTTGGTATGTTCGGGATTTCGGCGCTTACCTATGCGATTTCGATTGTGATTTCGATTATTGCGTATAGGGGTGATAAGGCAAGGGCGGAGGATAAAATGTGTATCTTCCTGCCGAATAACGGATTTTTGGCGTTTCCGCTGATGCAGGCCCTTGCGGGAGAGCACGGAATTTTCTTCGGGGCGACAAATGTTGTATTGCTGACTATTCTTCAATGGACATACGGTTTGAAGCTTTTGAAACCGAATGAAAAGATTTCGGCAAAAAAGATTTTATTTAATCCGGGAATGATTGGCGTTGTTCTCGGCCTTCTTCTGTTCTTTTCGCCGGTTAAGCTTCCGAAGTATGTTTTCGGGGCGGTTGAATCGCTTGCGTCGCTCAATACGCCGCTTGCTATGATAGTTCTCGGCGGCCTGCTGGCGCAGACCGACCTTAAAGAGGCATTATCAGAGCCGAGCTTTTATAAGCTGTCGGCAATTAAGCTTTTGCTTGTTCCGGCAGTGATGCTTCCTATAATAAAATTTATTCCGATGACTGAGAGCATGAGACTTGTTGCGTTCATCTGTTCGGTCACCCCGGCCGCAACCGCTGTAAGTATGATGGCTCAGCTATGCGGTGGTGATTATCGCCGGGCCGCGGCCGCGGTTGTGATAACAACAATTCTTTCGGCGTTTACCATGCCGGTCATACTGGCGATAGGCAAGGTAGTTCTCGGCTACTAAAATATGTCTTGAAAATACCTTGGCTTTATGATAAAATACTATAAGACAACGGATTGATTTAGGAGGAAGAACGATGGGAAGCTATCGCGACAATATACGAAATTTTTCGATAATTGCACATATAGACCACGGAAAGAGCACGCTTGCCGACCGTATTTTAGAGCTTACGGGGACGCTGACAAAGCGTGAGATGCAGGAGCAGATTCTTGATAATATGGATTTAGAGCGTGAACGCGGAATCACGATAAAGGCAAGGGCGGTCAAGCTTATGTATAAGGCGAAAAACGGTGAAGAGTATGAACTTAACCTTATCGATACGCCGGGACACGTCGATTTTAATTATGAGGTGTCGAGAAGTCTTGCCGCGTGCGAGGGTGCGGTTTTGGTGGTTGATGCCGCACAGGGAATCGAGGCACAGACCCTTGCCAATACTTATCTTGCATTGGAACACGATTTAGAGCTTGTTCCGGTAATAAACAAAATTGACCTTCCGGCGGCACGCCCCGATGAGGTCAAGAAAGAAATTGAGGACGTAATAGGTATCGACGGTGAGGACGCACCGTGTATTTCGGCGAAAAACGGAATCAATATAGACGCGGTCCTCGAAAAAATCGTTGAGCTTGTTCCTCCGCCCGAGGGCGATGAAAACGCGCCGCTTAAGGCGTTGATTTTCGATTCGTATTATGATGCCTACAGAGGAGTTATCGTGTATGTAAGGGTTAAGGACGGAACAGTCAAAGCGGGTCAGCGCATTAAGATGATGGCGACGGGAAGCGAATTTGATGTGGTTGAGGTCGGGTATCTTCACCCGAGCGGAATGACTCCGTCAAGCGAGTTAAAGGCCGGCGAGGTTGGATATATCACCGCGAGTATCAAAAACGTGCGTGACGTTCACGTCGGCGACACGGTGACTCACCCCGAAAGGCCCGCGGCTGAGGCCCTGCCCGGATATAAAGAAGTTAAGTCTATGGTATACTGTGGTATCTATCCGTCGGACGGGGCGAGGTATGACGACCTGCGCGAGGCTCTTGAAAAACTTCAGTTAAACGATGCGGCTTTGAATTTTGAGGCTGAGACTTCAGTCGCGCTGGGTTTCGGCTTCCGCTGTGGTTTTCTCGGCCTTTTGCATATGGAAATTATACAGGAGAGGCTCGAGAGAGAATATAATCTTGATTTGGTAACGACAGCGCCGTCGGTTGAATATATAGTTATCAAAACCGACGGAGAGCGGCTTGAAATCGATAACCCGACGAATCTCCCCGATGCGTCGGAAATCGATTATATGATGGAGCCGATTGTTAAGGCGACAATTATGACGCCTAAAGATTATGTCGGAAGTATAATGGAGCTTTGCCAGGACAGACGCGGAACGTATATAGATATGGTTTATCTTGACGACACACGAGTGTCGCTGAACTATGAGCTTCCGCTTAATGAGATAATCTATGACTTCTTTGACGCTTTGAAGTCAAGAACACGCGGCTATGCGTCATTTGACTATGAATTTGAAAAGTTTGAAAAGGCTGAGCTTGTCAAGCTTGATATGCTGCTGAACGGGGAACAGGTTGATGCGCTTTCGTTTATAGTTCATAAGGAACGTGCCTATGCCCGCGGCAGAAGAATGGCGGAAAAGCTCAAGGATGTTATCCCGAGACAGCTGTTTGAGGTTCCGATTCAGGCGGCGATAGGCGGAAAGATTATTGCGCGCGAGACCGTCCGTGCAATGCGCAAGGATGTGCTTGCTAAGTGCTACGGCGGTGATATTACCCGAAAGAAAAAGCTTCTTGAAAAACAGAAAGAGGGTAAGAAGCGTATGCGCCAGGTCGGCTCGGTTGAGGTTCCGCAGGAGGCGTTTATGTCGGTTCTTAAACTGGATTAGAGGTTTCGGCGATGCTTGGTATATATATTCATATTCCGTTTTGCCGTGCAAAGTGTAATTACTGTGACTTTAATTCGCACGTTTCGTGCGAGGAGGAGAGGCAGGCGTATATTGATGCGCTCTGCCGCGAAATCAGAACGGTTAAATTTGACGGCGATGATACTGTTGATACCGTCTATTTCGGCGGCGGAACGCCGACTTGTCTGACCCCACGGCAGCTTATACGGATACTTGATGCGGTCAGGGATAGGTTTACGCTTGACAAAGCGTGTGAGGTTACATCAGAGTGCAACCCAGCGACAATCGGTGAAGAAGGCCTTTGCGCCCTGCGTGCCGGAGGATTTAACCGCCTCAGTATAGGAATACAATCGGCAAATGACGAAGAACTTAAAATTCTCGGGAGGATTCACTCTGCGGCAGATGCCCGCGAGTGTGTGAATTCCGCACGGAGCGCGGGATTTGACAACATTTCGGTGGACTTGATGTTCGGACTTCCCGGTCAGAATGAGGAAAGCTTTATGAAGTCGGTTGAGTTCGCCTTGAGCCTTGAAACAACGCATATTTCGTGCTATGCCTTAAAAATAGAAGAGGGTACGCCGTTTTTGCGTATGGAGCTTGACCTTCCGAGTGATGACGATAGCTGTGATATGTATGATTTATGTGCGGATATGCTTTATAAAAGCGGATTTAAACGTTATGAAATATCTAATTTCGCAAGGCCCGGCTTTGAGAGCAGGCATAACCTGAAGTATTGGAAGTGTGACGATTTTTTGGGCTTCGGTGCCGGCGCTTACTCATGTGCCGGCGGCAAAAGATATTCAAATATATCGGACACGTCCGGGTATATAGAGAAAATTAATTCGGGTCTCACGGCGGTATGCGATTGTGAGACGCTTTCAAAGGCGGATATGATGAGCGAGTTTGTCTTTCTCGGCCTGAGAATGGCGGACGGAATAAGCGAGAAAGAGTTCAAAAGACGGTTTTCGGCGGATATATTTGATGTGTTCGACGATGCGCTTTTAAAGAATATCAAGAGGGGAACAATCGTTCGTGAGAATGGGCGGATGAGGATTCCCGATAAATATATTTATGTGAGTAATTCGATTATGGTGGATTTTGTTTAAAAATTTAAGAGGTGACAAAAATGGCAGATAAACTTACAAGAGCAATAACAAAAGACGGATTTTTTAAGATAAGCGCGGTTGTTTCGACCGAAACGGTTGAGCAATCACGAAAGTTTCATAATTCTTCGCCGGTCGCAACGGCGGCGCTCGGCAGGCTTCTCACTGCGGGACTTTTGATGGGCGGAGAATTAAAGGAGGATAATGCGAAACTGACACTTCAGATGAGCGGCGACGGACCTCTGGGAAGGGTTATCGTTTCGGCAAACTCCAAAGGAGAGGTCAAAGGCTATGCCGAGAACCCTCAGATTGATATGCCGCTTAACGAAAAAGGAAAGCTTGACGTTGGCGGCGCGATAGGAAAGGGAACGCTCAGTGTAATAAAGGATTTAGGCTTAAAAGAGCCGTATATAGGTCAGGTTGCCATTCAGACAGGCGAGGTGGGCGATGACCTTGCTTATTACTTTATGCAGTCAGAACAGGTGCCGAGTGTTGTTGCTTTAGGTGTGTTGGTTGACCGCGATTTCAGCGTTAAATGTGCCGGCGGATTTATCATACAGGTTATGCCCGAGTGTAACGACGAAAGCCTTACTATGCTTGAAAACAGCATAGCCGGAATTATGAGCGTGACCGAGATGCTGAGTCAGGGAATGGACGGCGTGGATATGATTAAATATGCTATGCTCGGTTTTGATACAGAGATTTTAGAGGAGAGCGAGGTCGGCTATGTGTGCGACTGCAGCAGAGAGAGAATGGAGCGTGCGATTGTGTCCTTAGGCAAGGCCGAGATTGACGCTATCATTAAAGAGCAGGGACAGGCCGAAATTGTTTGCAGCTTTTGTAACAAGCCTTATGTGTTTAATACTGAAGAGCTTGAAGCTATGCGTGACAGAGCGAGAGATGCAAAGTGATTTTTTAGAAAACAGCAGATATAACGAGAATATGCGAGAAATATACAATAAAACTTCATATAACCTTATATAATCGACAGTATATGCCTTGACTTTTTCGCGCTATGGTAGTATAATAAGTTCTGTTGTCGCTCCTAAAAGGGGCGGAAAAGTATGGGCGCTTAGCTCAGCTGGGAGAGCATCTGCCTTACAAGCAGAGGGTCATAGGTTCGAGC
>CAJKNM010000063.1 GCA_905201285.1 uncultured Eubacteriales bacterium
CTTCCGGGTATCTACTCTTTGTCACCATATACACTGGAAGAAGTGGTAGCGAGAAAGTATCTCATAAACGAAACCCCGGATGCAATACTCAATATAGTAGACGGTACAAATCTTGAAAGAAATCTCTATCTTACAACACAGCTTGCAGAACTCGGAATTCCGGTAGTCATTGCTGTAAATATGATGGATGTAGTCGAAAAAAGGGGCGACAAGATAGATACAGGAAAACTTTCAGCAGAACTCGGATGCCCGGTATATGAAATTTCCGCATTAAAGGGAAGCGGTATTAAAGAAGCGGCGCTTATCGCCCTTCCGGTTCTGATAAGCTCGTGGGTACAGCCGCTCTGTAACGTGATAAATATGTCGTTCGGTTCAAGCCTGGGTGACGGAGCCGTTTCGGCGCTCAACTGGGCAAACAAGATATATATTATTATGGTAGGTGTGTTTGCATATGCAATAACAAACTTTATCTTTCCGAAGCTGTCAAGGCTTGCATCCTCCGAAAACGGTGATGAGTTTGCTGAAATGACAAGAATGTCGGTCGGTTACATCGCGGCAATAATCGGAATAGTCTGTGCGCTTTTTCTCGCGCTTTCAAGGCCGATTATCAGCGTGGTGTTCGAGCGCGGAGAGTTTACCGCGGAAAATACGGCGATAACCGGAACGGCGCTGTTCTTCTATTCATTCGGAATGGTTGGCTATGCGATATGCGAGGTTCTGAACAAGAGCTTTTATGCCCTGTCCGATGGAAGAACCCCGATGATGACATCGCTTATAGGAATTGTAGTGAACTTCGGTATGGCGGCGCTCTTGGTCGGAGGACTGAAAATGGGCGTCGGCGGACTCGCTCTTGCGAGCGCGGTAAGCTCGCTGACTATTGCCGCCTGCTTGCTTTTTATGATAAACAAGCGCAGAAGGGGCGTTATCACCGCGGCTTTTATCGTAAACCTTATAAAAATTCTGATTTGTACCGCGGCGGCTTTTGCTGTCGCAAAGGCGGTAGATATATTTGCATCGGGAATCGGAAGCGGAACGATAATGACGCTGGTCAGACTTTGTATATGTGCGGCCCCGGCGGTTTTGGTCTATGTCGGTTTTGCTTATATAATAGGTGTGAACGAAATCCGTACTGCGGCGGCTAAGCTTAGAGGCATCGCCTCAAAATGAGCGCTTAAAAAGCGAAAAGGAGAGTACTATATTATGAACAACACAATCGGCTGCTTTCATGCGGCGTGGCTGTTTATTTGGAACTTGATAAAAAACAGCTTTATATATAAATTATTAAAAGGAATATATGACGGAATCTCGGGCGCATGGCGAAAAAGCCGAATCGTTGGCTGGTTCAGGCGGCTTCACGTTGATGAGGATGCTCTGGGCAAGACGTTAGCAGGGAGAATTGTGCGAAGTCCGTTTACGTTTTTGGAGTTTTTACAGAAAAAGCTCGGCGGAAGGCTTTCGGCGGCGATAGAGGAAAGCTCGGTTTTTGACCTGTGCCGGGCATATCTTCATAATCTGCTTGCGCTGAACCTGCGTTTTATCGGTCTTTTGTTGTTTGTCGTGTCATCGGGGTTGATTTTTGGACAGCTGGCAATGCACCAAAAGGCGGGTTGGGTATTGCTCAGCGGAGCGGCTGTCGGAGCGGTTCTGTCATTCTTTGATGTTAATGTGACCGGGTATCTCAAGGGTTCGGCGCTTGTTCGGCTTGCCTGCACCCTTCTCGGAATCGAGCCGGACTTTAACTGGTATGACGAAGAATATACAAAAGGAAAGGACGGGCTTCTTTCGGCCGTTTTTTTCGGGGCGGCTGCCGGTCTTGCCGGCGGAATTATTAATCCGCTTCTCGCCCCCGCGGCGGTAATCGGCTTTGCGGCGGTTTTCCTTATACTCCGCTCGCCGGCGGCAGGAGTGTTCTTCCTTGTGCTTGCCGCACCTCTTGCGCCGACAATGGCGGATGTCGGACTTGCGCTTTTGTGCATATTCTCGCTTGCGGTCTATTCGATAACGCACGAAGGCTTTAAGTTCAGATTCGACGGAATCGGATTTTTTATAATGATTTTTCTCGGGGTATATGTCATTGCGGCTCTGACATCGTTCGCTATGCTGAACAGCTTCAGTATTTGGGCAATATACTTCGTATTTATTTCGATGTATTTTGTAATCATTAACACCGTGGACACGGAAAAGCTTTTGATGAACCTTTTAACTATGTTCGTAATTTCGGGATTTCTGGTATGCCTTTACGGTGTGGCACAGTATGTTTTCGGCTGGGATACATCACAGGCGTGGATGGATGAACAGATGTTCAGCGATATTAAGATGCGAATTTACTCAACGCTCGGAAACCCCAACGTACTCGGCGAGTATATACTTCTTGTTCTGCCGGCGGCGGTCGGACTTATGTGGGTCAGCAGGAAACCGGCGGCGAAGATTGTCTACGCCGGAATTTCGGCGATTATGTTCGGGGCGTTGATACTTACGTTCTCACGCGGATGCTGGATAGGAATTATGGCTGCGGCGGCAATATTCATTACCTTTGCGGCAGGAAAGCTGTGGGGGCTCGGACTGATTGCCCTTCCGATAATACCTATGATTCTTCCCGAAAGCATAATCAAGAGATTTTCGAGTATCGGAAATATGGAGGATTCTTCAACCTCATACCGTGTGTATATCTGGATGGGAACCCTTGCGATGGTAAAGGACTTTTGGCTGTCGGGCATAGGAATGGGTCAAAAGGCGTTTACCCAGGTGTACCCGTTCTATTCGTACAACGGAATCGTGGCACCTCATTCGCACAACCTGTTTTTGCAGATTTTGGTTGAGTCAGGTGTAACGGGAATTTCGGTTTTTCTGATAATAACGATTCTGTTTTTGAGAAGAATTATGACCGGCTATCAGATAGGCGGAAAGGGCGACAGGCTTTCAACCGTTATGACCGCACTTGCGGCCGGTGTATGCGGCTTCCTCCTACAGGGAATGTTCGACAACTGTTTCTATAACTATCGCGTGATGCTTGTGTTCTGGTGCGTTTTGGCAATGGGAAGGGCATGCGTGTATGTTGCGGAGCGGAAAAGGAGGTCGGATAAATGATAAAAGTGGTTGAAGTATCATCAGATTCAAATATAGGCGGCGCCGGGAAGTGTATTCTGACATTTTTAAAGACGTTTGACCGAAAAAGTTTTGACGTTTGCGTTGTGCTTCCGAAGAAGAGCCTTTTAAGACCCGAGGTCGAAGAACTCGGAATCAAGGTCTGTGAAGCGGAGCATCTCGCTGAGAAATCGCTCGACTTCAAAGCCGTATCGGGACTTATTAAACTGTTTAAAGAACTTAAACCCGATATTGTTCATACCCATGCGAGCATGTCGGCGCGAATCGCCGCAAAACTCTGCGGAATCAAGACGGTCTACACAAGGCACAGCGTTTTTCCGCCGCCCGACAAGCTATGCCATGGAATAGGCAAGGCAATTAACGGGTTTGTCAACAATCATACGGCGGACAGGATAATTGCCGTTGCTGAAGCGGCAAAGGAGAATATCGTGGTTACTGGTGTTGACCCGAAAAAAATTGACGTAATATTAAACGGTGTTGAGCCGCTTGTTCCGTACAGCGAGGAAAGGCTTTCAGAGCTTCGCAGGGAATATAATATAGAAGGCGGAGAAAAGGTCGCCGTAATGGCGGCAAGACTTAATGTGGTAAAGGGGCATAAGTATTTTGTCAAGGCGGCGGAAATTTTAAAGAGCCGCGGAATTAAGTTTAAATTTCTGATTGCCGGAACGGGCGACGCGGAGGATGAGCTGAAACAGCAGATTAAGGCTTCCGGTCTTGAAAATGAGGTGGTTATGCTCGGCTTTTTGAGCAATGTTGAGCCGCTTATGAACGTTATGGACGTTCAGGTCAACTGTTCATTCGGTACAGAGGCGACAAGCCTTGCACTTCTTGAGGGTATGAGCCTCGGGAAGCCGGCGGTTGTTACCGACTTCGGCGGAAACCCGGGAGTTATTCAAAACGGGGTGAACGGATTTTTAACCCCGACGCACGATGCGGAGACTCTTGCCAAAGACCTTGAAATGCTTTTCTGTGATGAGGACTTATATAAAAGAATGAGTGCCGAGTGCAGGCGGATATACAAGGAAAAATTCACAGCCGATGTAAACGCAAGAAATATAGAAAATGTGTATATGGCTGTGCTTAATAAATAAGCTGAAAAATTAAGCGGAAAATAATCAGATTGGAGATTTTGTTATGGAGAACAAGAAAAAAGTCAGATTTAACGGTATGGACTTGTTTATAATAATAGCGGTGATTCTTGTTGCCGCAGCAGGGATATATCTTATGCACGGAAGAGGAAGCGGAAAAGCCTCGGCATCGGAGAAAAATGTTAATGTGACATATACGGTCGAGCTGGCGGGCAAGGGAGAGAATTTGACAAAGCTTATAAAAGAGGGCGACCCCGTTATGGTCGGCGAAAAGGATAAGGCCAATATGAAGGTTACAGCTGTTGAGGTCTCTCAGGCAAAGACCGACGGATATGATATTGAGACGGGGCGTGTGCTTCGCTCTCCCATACCCGACGAGTATGATATAAAGGTCACTATGACTGCGGTCGGAACCGAATCCGACACGGCGATAAAGGTTGACGGAGTTGCTTTAAGGGTCGGTCAGAACGCGGTGCTCAGCAGTAAGGGCTGGGCAGGAAGCGGATATGCAATCGGACTTGAAACAAAATAACTCAGGTGCATAGTGATAGGAGGAAAAAATAATGATTATAAATAAAGACGGAAAGCTTTTCGGTAAAATCAGCATTATTGATATTGCGGCTGTGCTGATTATAATAGTTTTGATTGTCGGAATCGCAAGTCGGTTTTCGGGTAAGTCAAATGTGGTCGTTTCATCGGGAGAGAAGATAAAGTGTACCTTCCTGATAAAGAATGTCAGAACATATACGGTGGACGCGCTTGAAAAGAAGGGGCCTATGTTTGACAAGACTTCAAAAGAGTATATAGGCGAGATTGTTGACGTAAGGCAGACAGAGGGTAAGTATAAGGTAAATATGGCGGACGGAAGCTTTAAAGAAGCTATCCCCGAAGAGAGATATAACGTCTATGTGACGGTTGAATTTACGGGAAAGTCGGGAAGCAACGGCTTTTATACCGCCGCTAATAAGTTCCTCGGCGCGGGAACCTCAACAAACATCACAACCAAGTACGCTGAGTGCGGAGCATCGGTTTATTCGATTGAAGCGGAATAACAAAAGCAGAATAACAGAAATGGACGGTGAGACTTATGTTTCTTGCGGACGGCTGGAAGGACTATAAGGTTCTTGACTGCTCTGACGGAGAGAAGCTTGAGATTTGGGGAGACAAAATTTTGGTTCGACCCGATCCTCAGATTGTCTGGAAGTCGGACAAGTCAAGAAATGAGTGGAAAGCGGCGGACGCTGTTTACCACCGCAGCAAGACGGGCGGAGGAAGCTGGGAATGTTTTAAAAGGCTTCCGGATTCGTGGACAATAAATTACGGAGATTTGAAATTCGGCATAAAGCCGATGGGTTTTAAGCATACCGGGCTGTTTCCCGAGCAGGCGGCGAACTGGGACTGGTTCTCACGTCTGATTAAGAATGAAAAAGGACGTGACGTCAATGTTTTAAACCTTTTCGCATATACCGGCGGAGCAACCGTTGCGGCGGCAAAGGCCGGAGCAATGGTGTGTCACGTTGATGCGGCGAAGGGAATGGTTTCGTGGGCGAAGGAGAACGCGGCGCTTTCGGGACTTTCAGAGCATCCTATACGTTATATAGTGGATGACGTTAAAAAGTTTGCTCAAAGAGAGCTTCGCCGCGGACATAAATATGACGGAATCATAATGGATCCGCCGTCCTATGGCAGGGGGCCGGGCGGCGAGGTCTGGAAGATAGAGAATGAAATTTTTGATTTAATTGATTTATGTACAAAGCTTTTAACGGATAATCCCATATTCTTTCTTGTCAATTCGTATACGACGGGTTTGTCGGTAAGTGTAATCGAGAATATCTACAGATTAACAATTCAAAAACGTTTCGGCGGACATATAAGCGCCGATGAGGTCGGACTGCCGATTGATAACAGCAGCCTTGTCCTTCCCTGTGGCTATAGCACGCGATGGGAAAGGTAATGACGGGAAGGACAATACTTAAAAACATACCGAATCGGAGTTGAACACGATGGATACAATAATTAAAGCAGAAAATCTGAAATTTGAATACAGAAATGATGAAACCGATGAGGTAACAGAGGTTTTAAAAGGCGTTTCGATTGATATAAAAAGAGGCGAATTTGTTGCCGTTCTCGGCCATAACGGCTCGGGAAAGTCGACGCTTGCCAAGCATCTTAATGCAATACTTACCCCGACCGCGGGGAGGGTAAGCGTTTGCGGAATTGATACGGCGGATGAAAACAGGCTTTTTGAAATTCGCCGCAGGGTAGGAATGGTTTTTCAGAATCCGGACAACCAAATGGTTGCTAATATCGTTGAGGATGACGTTGCATTTGCACCCGAAAATCTCGGTATGCCGAGGGAAGAAATTCGCCGCCGTGTTGACAACGCGCTTGCCGCGGTGAATATGTCGGCCTTTTCAAAGCACGCGCCGCATATGCTCTCCGGCGGTCAGAAACAGCGGATTGCCATTGCCGGAGTATTGGCTATGGAACCCGAAATTATCGTGCTGGACGAGCCTACCGCTATGCTTGACCCTGCCGGAAGGCGCGAGGTTATTTCGACCGTTCGGCGGCTGAACCGCGAGCTTAAAATGACGGCCGTATTGATAACTCATTATATGGATGAGGCGGTTTCCGCCGACCGTGTGATTGTTATGGACAGCGGAAGGATAGTGATGGACGGCGTTCCGTCACAAATCTTCCCTCAGGTTGAGCGAATGCATTCTCTCGGGTTGGATACGCCTCAGGCAACTGAGCTTGCGTATCTGCTCAAAAAATCGGGGTTTAATATAGACGGAACGGTTTTGACCGTCGATGATTGCATATCCGAAATTTCGGAATTATGGAGGAATAAGGTGGGGGCAGATGATTAAGCTAAGAAACGTAAGTTATGTATATATGCAGGGCGGCCCTTTTGAAAAGATCGCACTTGACAATATAAATCTTGAAATAGACCGCGGCGAGTTTATCGGAATCATCGGTCACACAGGTTCGGGCAAGTCAACGCTTATACAGATGCTGAACGGACTTTTAAAGCCGAGCTCCGGGAGTATTGAGGTTGCGGGGATTAACCTGACTGATAAGAAAACAAATCTGCGCGATGTTCGCTTTAAGGTGGGGCTTGTTATGCAATACCCCGAATATCAGCTGTTTGAAGAAACGGTGTTTAAGGATATTGCGTTTGGGCCTAAAAATATGGGCCTTGATGACGATGAGATAAAGGAACGTGTTGAGTTTGCGGCGAACACGGTTGGACTTGCCCCCGAGCTTCTGGAAAAATCACCGTTTGATTTATCGGGTGGACAGATGCGCCGTGCCGCGATTGCGGGGGTTTTGGCAATGGAGCCGCAGGTTCTCGTCCTGGACGAGCCGACGGCGGGTCTCGACCCGGCCGGACGGGATGAGATTCTTTATAAAATAAAGGATATGCACGAGAGAATGGATATGACGGTTCTTCTTGTCTCGCACAGTATGGAGGATGTGGCTAAGCTTGCCGACAGGATTCTTGTGATGAACAGCGGTCACGTTGAGATGTTTGACACACCCGAGAGGGTGTTTAAAAATGCAGACAGGCTCTCTGAGATAGGCCTGAATGTTCCGCAGGTGACGCGTATCACGGACGGGCTGAGAAAGCTCGGAATGCCGCTTCACGAGGGAATTTACACACTAAATGATGCGGTTTATTGTATAACTAACGCACTGAGGGGGGAAGGCCGATGATGAAGGATATTACACTTGGGCAATACTTCCCGGGGGATACGGTCATACACAGGCTTGACCCGAGGACAAAGATTTTGGTTATGATTGCCTATATAGCGATAACGTTCTGCGTTCGGAACTTTTGGGGATATATTGTTCTTGCGGCGTTTATTGTCATAAGTATAACGCTGTCTGAGATACCGCCGGTTTTTGTGATTAAGGGACTTAAACCCATAATGGTCTTTATAGTTATCACCGGTCTGTTTAACCTCTTTCTGACCGGCGGCGAGGTAGTGTGGCAGGCGGGCGTATTCAAGATAACAAAGGAAGGCATACGCTTCGCCGCGTTTATGGTGCTGAGGCTGACATTCCTTATTCTCGGAACATCGCTTTTGACGCTTACCACCGCGCCGATTTCGCTGACTGACGGAATGTACAGACTTCTTAAACCGTTTTCAAAAATCGGCTTGCCGGCACACGAGCTTTCGATGATGATGTCGATTGCGCTTCGGTTTATCCCGACGCTTATGGAGGAAACAGATAAGATTATGAAAGCGCAGGCGGCACGCGGTGCGGATTTTGAAAACGGAAGCCTTGTGCAGAGGGCAAAGGCAATGATACCGATTTTGGTTCCGTTGTTTATAAGTGCGTTCAGGCGTGCTGATGAGCTTGCTACCGCAATGGAATGCCGCTGTTACAGCGGCGGAAACGGAAGGACAAGCCTTCATGAGCTTAAATTAGAACGCCGCGACGCTTTAGCCGGGGCCTGTGTGGCTTTAATGCTTGCAGCGGTTATATTTTTAAATATTACGGTAAAATGAGTAATTTTGAGTAATTTATAGGAGAAATCGAAGAATGAAGAACATTGCAATGCGGCTGATATACGACGGTACAAATTACCACGGCTGGCAGTTTCAAAAGAACGCCTTGACTGTTCAACAGGTGTTGGAGGAGGCTCTGTCAAAGTTGACGGGCGAGGAAATCAAGGTAACGGGATGCAGCAGGACAGATGCCGGGGTACACGCGCTTGATTATGTGATGAACTTTAAAACGAATACCAATATTCCGCCCGAGAAGCTTCCTTATGCCTTAAACTATCATTTAAATCGCGGAATAACCGCAGTAGAGGCATGGGAGGCGGAGGAGGATTTTAATGCGAGATTCTCGTCAAAGGGCAAGCGGTATGTATATAATATATGGAACGGCAGAGTGAGAAATCCGTTTTATGCCGATTACAGCTGGTACCTTCCGTATAGGATAGATGTTGAAAAGATGAAGGCCGCCGCAGGGTATTTTGTCGGGAAACACGATTTTTCGGCATTTATGGCGGCGGGCGGCAGCCAAAAAACGACGGTGAGGACGGTGAGACACTGCTCGGTCACCGAGAATGAAGAAAATAAGGGGTTAATAAGGGTATCGGTCGAGGCGGACGCTTATCTTTATAATATGGTGAGAATTATGACAGGAACTCTCGCCGAGGTCGGTCTTGGAAGAATTGAGCCGGAGGATATTCCGCGGATTATCGAGAGCGGAGACAGGCGTGAGAGCGGACTCACCGCGCCGCCTGAGGGACTTTTCCTTAAAAAAGTTTATTATTGAAAATAATATTGATGCTAAGGAGGAATGAACCGATATGATGAAAAATAGATATATAGAAAGAATAAAAATCGGGTTTATGCGGCTCAAAGATAATGCCGCGGCGGTTCTTTCAAAAACAGCGGTCATGAAAATCCGCGGCAGAAAGATAG
>CAJKNM010000064.1 GCA_905201285.1 uncultured Eubacteriales bacterium
GGTAAATAAAATTGTTGAGGTTTTAAACAGCAAAAAAGCGTCTGATATAAGTGTTTTAAATGTCGGCGCTCTGACAACAATGACAGATTATTTTGTTATTGCAACTGGTAATACCTCAAGACAGACTCAGGCGCTCTGCGACAATCTTGAAGAAGAACTTGCAAAGCTTAAAAAGTATCATATAAACAAAGAGGGATACAGAAGCGGCGAATGGATTCTTCTTGGATATGATGATGTGATTATTCATATTTTTCAACCCGAAGCAAGACGTTTTTATGATTTAGAGCACGTATGGCAGGATGCAATTCCTGTTTATGTTTCTGAACTTTTAGATTGATATGCCGGTGTTTAACACCTTTGTTATAAAAACGCAAATTACAGACTGGAGGAAGTTAATTTGAAATACGATTTTGATTCAATTGAAAAAAAGTGGCAAAAAATATGGGAAGAAACAGGTGAGTTTAAAATCTCTGAGGATACGGATAAGCCTAAATATTATGCGCTTGAGATGTTCCCTTATCCGTCGGGGAACCTTCATATGGGCCATGTTCGTAACTATTCTATAGGCGATGTTGTAGCCAGATATAAGAAGATGAGGGGTTTTAACGTTCTCCATCCCATGGGCTGGGATTCGTTTGGACTCCCCGCTGAAAATGCCGCTATAAAACACGGTACCCCACCCGCCGAATGGACATGGTCGAATATCGATAATATGCGCTCTCAGCTTAAGCGTCTGGGATTCAGCTATGACTGGGATCGTGAGGTTGCTACCGCTAAGCCCGACTATTATAAATTCACCCAGTGGATGTTTCTTAAGCTCTATCAAAACGGCCTTGCTTATAAGAAAAAATCATATGTGAACTGGTGTCCATCCTGCCAGACCGTTCTTGCAAACGAACAAGTCGTAAACGGCAAGTGCGAACGCTGTAAAAGCGAGGTCGGCAAAAAGGACCTGGAGCAATGGTTCTTTAAAATCACAGATTACGCTCAAAAACTTCTTGATGATATTGATAAACTTGATGGCTGGCCCGATAAGGTTCGTTCGATGCAGACTAACTGGATTGGAAGAAGCGAAGGCGCCGAGCTTCAGTTTAAGGTTGACGGAAGCGACAAAACCCTTACGGTATTCACAACAAGACCCGATACTATCTACGGCGTTTCGTATATGGTTATTGCACCTGAGCATCCGATAGTTGACGAATTGATTTCAGGTAAGCCGCAGGAGGCTGAGTGCCGTGAATTTATTAAAAAGGTTCAGTCACAAAGCGAAATTGTGCGTTCTGCCACCGACACAGAAAAAGAGGGTGTTTTCACAGGTACATATGTGATTAATCCGTTCAGCGGAGAAAAAATACCGCTGTATCTTGCAAATTACGTCTTTGTTGATTACGGAACCGGCATAGTTATGGGCGTTCCGGCTCACGATCAGCGTGACTTTGACTTTGCTAAGAAATACAATCTTCCTATCCGTGTTGTTATTTCTCCCGAGGACAAGGAGATTGATTCCGAAAACCTGACCGAAGCATTCGCGGCCGAGGGCGTTTTAGTGAACTCTGATAAATTCACGGGCTTGAACAATAAAGAGGCACTTCCTAAAATGATTGCGTATGCAGAAGAACACGGTTTCGGAGAAAAGAAGATTAACTTCCGCCTGCGCGATTGGCTGATTTCGCGCCAGCGCTATTGGGGTGCACCTATTCCGATTGTATACTGTGATAAGTGCGGAACTGTTGAAATTCCCGAAAGTCAGCTTCCGGTTAAGCTTCCCGAAAATGTAAAGTTCACCGGTCAGGGTAAGTCGCCGCTCAGCGAGTGCCCCGAATTTGTGAACACGACCTGTCCGAAATGCGGCGGCCCCGCAAGGCGCGAAACGGATACGATGGATACCTTTGTATGTTCGTCATGGTATTATATGAGATATTGTGACCCGCACAATACCGAGATGCCTTTCTCAAAGGAAAAGACTGATTATTGGATGAATGTTGACCAATACATCGGCGGTGTTGAGCACGCCATACTTCACCTCCTGTACGCAAGGTTCTTCACTAAGGTTCTTCATGATTTAGGCTATATCAGCTGTGATGAACCGTTTGAAAACCTCTTGACACAGGGAATGGTTTTAAAGGATGGAACAAAGATGTCAAAATCCCTGGGAAACGTAGTAAGCCCCGAGGAGATTATATCCAAATACGGTGCGGATACCGCAAGATTATTCATTCTTTTCGCCGCTCCGCCCGAACGTGACCTGGACTGGAACGACACTGCTGTTGAAGGTGCATACAGATTCCTGAACAGAGTATGGCGTGCGGTCGATGATTTAAAGGATTATATGACCGATGAGAAAATCGGTACCCTCTCTGAAGAGGATAAAGCGCTTAGATTCGCTGTTAATTCAGCAATCAAAAAAGTAACCGAAAACTGTAACCGTTTCAGCTTCAATACTGCTATAAGCGCTGTTATGGAGATGGTCAACTCGCTTTATTCATATAAGGAAAAGGTTAAAGAATATAACGCGCCTGTTATTACCGAGGCAATTAACAGTTTAATCCTGCTGTTATATCCGTTTGTTCCTCATATCACTTCTGAGCTTTGGGAGGTTTCGGGACATGCAGATAAGCTTTCAACTCACGCTTGGCCGGAATATGATTCCTCGGCTTTGGTTGTAAACGAGATTGAAATCGTTCTTCAGATTAACGGCAAAATCCGCGACAAGATGGTTATTTCACCGGATTTGACTCCTGATGAAATGAAGGAACTTGCTCTCAGGAGCGAAAAGGTTCAGAGTCTTATTGAAGGAAAGCAGATTGTAAAAGTTATTGCCGTTCCTAAAAAGCTTATAAATATTGTTGTAAAATAATTCATTGTGCGCTCTGAAATATGGGCGCACAATTTTTGAATTCTGTTCATATTATATTTCATAGGAGGTTTGTCTTATGAAATGTAATAGCTCGCGTTCGTGCCGCAGGGCATATGCAATGGTCAAAGGAAGTGACAGGTATCCCCGTTTAAGAGGAAGGGTTAATTTTACACAAACAGAAAAAGGTGTTATTGTCAGAGCAGAGGTGTTTGGGCTTCCGCTTGGCGAAAGCTGTAAGGAACCGATTTTCGGATTCCATATTCACAGCGGTATGTCTTGTACGGGAAACGCAGAAAATCCGTTTGCTGATGCAGACGGACATTTTAACCCGAAAGGTTGTGAACACCCGTATCACGCCGGCGACTTACCGCCTCTTTTCGGAAATAACGGATACGCTTTTATGTCGGTTTTAACTGACAGGTTTTCTGTAGGCGATATAATCGGAAGAGTTGTAATAATACACCGAAATCCCGATGATTTTAAGACACAGCCGTCCGGAAATGCCGGTGAGATGATTGCGTGCGGAGAAATTATCGGCTGCAATTAAATTTGAGTTAAAAATATGTTGCGGAAACATATTTACTGTGTTATAATAGCTAAAGCAAAGAAATACAAGGAGAATACGTTATGAAAATTACTAATGATATAAAATATATAGGCGTCAATGACCATAAAATAGACTTATTTGAAGGTCAGTACACCGTTGAAAACGGAATGGCATACAATTCGTATATCGTTATCGATGAAAAAATTGCTGTTATGGATTCGGTAGACATTAGAGTTAAAGACGAATGGCTCGGGAAAATTTCTGATGCGGTCGGCGATAGAAGGCCTGACTTCCTTATTGTTCAGCATATGGAACCCGACCATTCGGGAAGTATTATCACCTTCACCGAGAAGTATCCCGAGGCTAAAATTGTTGCGTCAGCTAAGGCTTTTACTATGATGAAAAACTTCTTCGGAACAGACTTTTCCGACAGGAGGATTGTTGTAGGCGGCGGTGATTCATTAAACCTCGGCAGGCATACATTAAATTTCATTGCCGCACCAATGGTACACTGGCCCGAAGTCATAGTAACATATGACAGCCTTGACAAGGTTTTGTTCTCGGCTGACGCCTTCGGCAAGTTCGGAGCCCTGGACTTTGAAGAGGACTGGGCCTGTGAAGCACGCCGATATTATTTCGGTATAGTTGGAAAGTACGGTATGCAGGTTCAAAATTTATTAAAGAAAGCGTCAAATCTTGATATTAAAATCATTTGTCCTCTGCACGGCCCCGTTTTAAGTGACAATCTTGATTATTATATCAACTTATATAATATATGGTCGTCTTACGGAGTTGAATCCGATGGGGTTATGATTGCGTATACCTCTGTTTACGGGCATACAAAGGCTGCGGTTGAGCTTCTTTCCGAAAAGCTTAAAGAAAACGGTTGTCCTAAGGTTGCTATAAACGACCTGGCACGCTGTGATATGGCAGAGGCAGTGGAGGATGCCTTCCGCTATGGCAAGATTGTGCTTGCTACAACAACTTATAATGCCGATATATTTCCGTTTATGCGCGAATTTATCGAAAATCTTACCGAACGCAGCTTTAGCAACAAAACTGTTGCTTTAATAGAAAACGGAAGCTGGGCTCCTGTTGCGGCTAAAAAAATGACAGCTATGCTCGAAAAATCTAAGAATATTACCTTTGTGGAAAATAATATCAGTATTCTTTCAGCGATCAATGACGAAAATAAAGCGGAAATATCCGCTCTTGCTGAAGAATTGTCTAAATAGACTTTTTCCGCTATCCTCAGAAGCATTAGTCTTCCGGGGATAGCGGACTTTCAATCACATATTGTTCAGCTATATTTTCGAGACAGGTCAGTTCAACAGTGACCTCAACACCGCCGTGCTCGGTTAGGGTATGGCTTTCATTTTGTTCTTTTATTTCTGCCCCTTCAGGGAGCTCTGATTTAATTTCCTGTGTCAGTTCATTTATACCTGTTTCAATCGCCTCCGATGCAGTCCTTGACTTTTCTTCATCATAGTATTCGCTATATATATTTTTCCTTATAAATAGCGAAGGAACAATATCAATAGGAATACGATATTCGTTTATTGATTCATTCACGGAAAACTTTTGATAAGGCGGCTTTCCGTTTAAATATACCGGAAGCTCGGTATTTAAAACTTTCACAGAATACCTCGCCTTGCTTTTACCTGTATAATGACTTTCT
The DNA here is from genome assembly GCA_905201285.1 of uncultured Eubacteriales bacterium. Classification (GTDB taxonomy): domain Bacteria; phylum Bacillota; class Clostridia; order Monoglobales; family Monoglobaceae; genus UMGS1820. The sequence goes on from CAJKNM010000064.1 coordinate 5,083, forward strand.
ATGTAATTCAGCTTATACTCTCGTTTCTTTGTATATACAGTTTTTGCATAAACCTCACCTCGCGCCTTAACAAATCTGAATCCATCAACAGGGCTGTCTATTATACCACTGACAAGCACATCACCTTTACATACGCCGGAGCCTTTTTTTATAAGCGTTTGTCCCTCGCGGATTTCAGTGTGGTCTATCACCCCATCCCTCGATGCAATCAAGTTACAAGCCGCTCCATCCTTTTCGAGGCCATTTTCCTTTTCAATTCGTTCTATAATCTCAACATAAACACGTGACCCGTTTGCATTTATGCCAATCCACGCTAAATCGTCAAGCTTGTTCATCATCTTATTTCTGATTAAATCATTGTCTATATCCGACGTTTTTGCACCGAGTGATAGTCCGCATTCGCTAAGAGAATTGTAGATTGTTTGAGTATCTATACGGCTGTTTCCAAAAACCGTTATCCCCATTATATGTGTCGAAGCATAGCCCAGTACAATGCCTATTGCTATTATTCCGACAAGAACGGGAAGCCTTTTTCTAAACCGTTTTATCAAAAACGGCAGTCCCGATCGTTTTTTTATTCTAATTCGGCTTTTAGTTCTGTGCGCAGGTGTGTGCATCTGCATAAACGAAGCTATGTCGGTTTTGAATATTACCCTATTGTTCCCACAGCGTTTTACATCCTTCACCAAAAGATTTCTGTGCATACAAATATTGAGAAGCCTTTCAGTAAAAGGCCCGTCTGCCTGAACAGTAAGCATCCCCGATAAAAGGCCGTATATTGTACCGGATTTCAAATAAAATCACCTCACATTTTTACTCAACATAGGATATACACGAGACACAGCCGCGGATATTTAAAAGCTCGTCTGTTAAACATATTAGTTCGAGGTTAGAACCTTGTATACAAATACATTTTGGTTTAGCCTTTACCTTTATACATCTGTCCGAATATTCGAGTATTCCCTTATAATTTTCTATTGTTAGTTCATGAGTTCCGATAGCTCGTATTAAAACGGTGTCTAAAATAATATCCTTTGACACATCAACGGCATCAGCAAGCTTTTCGCGGATAGAAGAGCGGGTATTGTTTTTTTGTTTGTCTTTCATATAAAGAATCACCCTCTGTTTATTGAATCATCGTAACACTAATTTCTATGCCGAAATAAGCTAAAAAATGAATAATGCCAAGATTTTGTGAATAGATAAATCTATGAGGGGGCGAAAAAATGAAGAAGAAGTCTGAAATAATTAAGCTGTTACTTATAGTTTGTGTCACCTATATGGCGGCGGCAATGATAATCCTGCCTTCAAAAACCATGGGGGCAGCCGAAACGGCTCTGCTCCTTTGCGGAAACGCAGTGATACCTTCGCTCTTCCCATTTATATTTTGTGCAAATATTTTTATATCACTCGGTGCTGCTGAGTTTGCCGGAAGGTATCTTTCCGGTGCAATGCGACCGCTTTTCGGCGTTTCCGGAGCGGGAGCAGTCGCCGTTGTTCTCGGAATAGTAAGTGGATATCCCGTGGGCGCAGTGTGTGTCTCCGCTTTATATTCAGGTGGAGAATGTACAAAAACCGAGGCCGAGCGGCTTCTGGCCTTTTGTAATAATTCCGGGCCGATGTTTATAATAGGGGCAGTGGGCATAGGAATGATAGGAAATTATCAAACCGGAGTTTTCTTATATATAACACATATACTGTCTGCGCTGATGACAGGGTTTTTATTTAGGTTTTGGGGAAGAAATACTAATAAAAAATGTCACGTACTCCCGCCGGCAAGGCGTGATTTGGGATTGCGTGACACAGTAATCAATATAGGAGAAGCGGTAGAAAAATCAGTTGATACAATAATAAAAATTTGTGGATTCGTTATTCTGTTCAGTGTTTTTTGTTCAGTCCTTCCCGAAAGCTTTGTAAGAGCCTATATATACTCTTTTTTTGAGATAACGGGTGGAGTGCGTGAACTTTTGAGCCGCGGCGGAAGTCTTGTGCTTCCGGCCGCGGCAGGATTTATTGCCTTTTCCGGAATATCGGTGCTGGCTCAGGTTTCATCTGTTATAATCCCGTCCGGACTATCAATTTATTCATACATAGCCGGAAAGCTCATACAGTCAATACTTGCGTTTTTATTGACTTATGCCGGTATGAAACTTCTTCCCGGTTATATATCAGTCTTTAACTGCGCATACAAAAATCCGGCCCTTATACCTAACGTTGGACAGATGACGGCTATATCATTTATTACGCTTGCTCTGTGTGCAATGTCGCTTACCTTTATCTTCATAATATATTGGCTTATTGACAGATTCAGATAATTTCTATTTGAAGTATGGCTGCGCCTCGGATGAAATAACATTTAATCCGGGCATAGCGGCCGACAGATAATCCGCCATAAACTCACAAATAGTGTTTTCGGTTTCAAAATGCCCTGCGTCAATCAGATTCAGACCAAGCTCATAAGCAAGCTGTGCCTCGTGGTGGCGAATGTCTGACGTAACATAAACATCAGCCCCGGCATGATATGCGGAATATATTCCATCCCCGCCTGCTCCGGTGCAAAGGGCAACGGTACGGATTGTCTCATTTGGCTCACCCACATAACGAATACTTCGACAATCAAGTGTATCCTTAATAAAATGAACAAAATCACCAAGTTCAACAGAAGCTTCAAGAACGCCGATGCGACCTATATTATCTATGGGGTTCCCGAAGTTATCACAGCATTCTTCATCGGTGAAACGCCGAACACCCTCAAGACCGAGCTTTTCGGCAAGAACATCATTCATTCCGCCGTCGGCATGGTCAAGGTTTGTATGAGCCGAATAAACAGAAAGACCGTTTGTGATAACGGTTCTTATAATGCTTCCGGTGACATCATCTTCAACAACACGTTTAAGCGGGGTGAAAATCAAGGGATGATGCGATATAATCATATTTGCCTTATAGTCAATGGCTGCCGCGACATTCTCGGCGGTGACATCAAGACATATAAATACCGTGTTTACATTTTGGTCGGGGTCACCGACCATAAGTCCGACGTTATCCCACTTTTCGGCAAGTTCACGCGGAGCAAGCCTCTCTATTTGGTTCATAATATCCTTTACTTTATACATAATGATTTTCCTCCTATTTTAACTTATCTATCTCTTGAATTAAATGCCTGCAATATTCAAGTTTCGCTTCTGATTCCGCCGAGTGAGATGATTTAAGACCGTTTACCATATTACAAAGCTTACGGCGGCTGTGGGAAAGCAATTCATCGAAATACATCGGCCGCTTGTTTATCAAACACCTGCCGAGATACAACTCAAGCTCGTTATACGGGCTCTCGACAGCGTCAATAGCTTGTGATTTTGGAGGCCTAACAGACATTAAAACATATAGCTTATCACCTTCTTTAGCTATACGTTCATCGGTTATTTTCCAACCGTTTTCTGTTAAATATTCCCGAAGCTCGGGAATTGCGGTCATAGGCTGAAGAACAATTTTCTTTGCCGACCCGAGCTTGTCCATACCCGCTTTTAAAATTTCGGCAATAAGCAGGCCTCCCATTCCCGCAACAGCAACGGCGTCCGCTTCATCAGGCAAGAGCGTATCAAGTCCAGCACCCAGACGAAGTGAAATATTCTGATGATACTTTAGCGCGGTATCAGATGCGCGCTTTAACGGCCCGTTCCCAATATCAGAGGCGATTGCCTTCTTACAAAAGCCGTTCATAATAAGATATATAGGAAGGTAGGCGTGATCCGTGCCAATGTCAGCAAAGCAGTGGCATTTTCCTATCATTTGTGCCGCGGCGGAAAGACGCGGAGTAAGCGTCGGTGGTGTATGTTTCATTTTAATTTCAGCCTTTCTCTCAATAATACTTATACTTTATATTAAAATGCAAATTTTGTCAAGCTTAGTCTGAAAATAATAATACAACTCTGCCTTCAAAGGCATAAAATCGGCTGTAATTAAATTTCAATACACAGAAAAAAATAAAGAGGAAATTTAAAATTTACGTCGAATTATATAAATTAGGGTTAATGTAAGATATTCTGAGAGAGGGGGGCGATATAATGGCGAATGCAGAATTTCAAAACTTCATTGATGAGGTCATTGATAAAAACGATATAGCTGATGTAATATCCGAATATACAAAACTGAAACGCGTTGGAAACAGGTTTGCCGCTTTGTGTCCTCTGCACAACGACAAAAAGTCGCCGTCTCTTTCGATTTCTCCCGATAAGCAAATGTTTTATTGCTTCGGCTGTGGTGCAGGAGGAAATATTATTCATTTTATAATGGCGG
>CAJKNM010000065.1 GCA_905201285.1 uncultured Eubacteriales bacterium
CGGCGGGGCGGTTGTTGCCCTGTCGGGTGACTTAGGCTGTGGAAAGACCGCCTTCGTCAAGGGCTTTGCTGAATATTTCGGCTGTGACGATGAGGTGTCAAGTCCTACATATACTCTGGTGAACGAGTATGACGCAGAGATACCGATTTATCATTTTGACGTTTATCGGCTCAATCACCCGACTGTGGATGAGTGTGACTGGCTTGACGAGTATCTTTTCGGTGACGGAATCTGTCTTATTGAATGGGCAGACAATATCAGCGAGGTTTTGCCCGATAACACAGTTTGGATAAGGTTTAGAAAGCTGTCTGATGACGGCGGAAATCACAGAGAAATTACGGTTGAATGATTTGGAGATGTACATATGAATATATTCGGGATAGACACCTGTTGTATGGCGGCAACCGCCGCGGTTATAACCGATGACAGACTTGCGGCACAGGTGGTTCAGAACAACAAAAAAACTCACTCTCAGAAGATTATGCCTATGATAGAATTTATGCTGAGAGAGGCGGATATGTCGGTCAATGATATAGATTGCTTTGCGGCGGCGACGGGCCCGGGGTCGTTCACCGGGGTTCGTATAGGCGTCAGCACGGTTAAAGCACTTGCTCATGCGGTTGATAAGCCTTGTGCGGCGGTTTCAACCCTTCACGCCCTCGCAAACAATACGGCGTGCTTTGACGGAATTATATGTCCTATCCTCGACGCAAGACGCGGACAAGTGTATAATGCACTGTTTAATGGCGGAAGTATGGAAAGAATGACAGGCGACAGGGCAATTTCAATGGCGAAGCTTTGCGAAGAACTTAAAGAAACGGATGGGAAAATAATCTTCCTCGGTGACGGAGTTTCGGTTTTTGAGGATGAAATAAAAAAGGAACTCGGCGGCCGTGCGGAATTTGCACAGCGTATGCAGAGAATGAATCTTGCGGCCTCGGTAGCGGAAATCGGCTATGAAAAATTCATACGCGGAGATGTCTGTGGTTATGCCGAGCTGAAGCCGGATTATCACCGACTTTCGCAGGCGGAGCGAGAGAGAAACGAGAGAATGGGAGTACGAGCCGAATGAAAGGAAATCGAATGAAGATAAATTTTAAAAGAGCTTTTGCGGCGGCTCTGGCCGCAATGGCAATACTTACTTTTACCTCAGCGCCGGCAGGAATAGCTGTCGCGGTCGGAAATTCAACCTCGGCAGGCGACACACAAAACAGCGGCAGCGACGGGAATAAAACCGATAACACCGGCAACACATCAACTGAAAATAAAAACGACAAGACCGAGAAACAGCCGTCAAACCCCGAGCGCAAGCCGGGCGAGAAGCCTCAGCTCGGCGAGGGAGAAACCGGAATATTGGTTGACGCGTCCTCGGGCAACACGCTTTTTGAAGCGGATGCAAACAAACGTATGTATCCCGCCAGCACGACAAAAATAATGACTGCGCTTCTCGCGGTTGAAGCGGTTGACCGCGGCGAGGTTTCGATGGACAGTCAGGTTGAGATAACCCATGAGATGCTTGAGGGTTTAGACCCCGACGGAAGCAATATGGCGCTTAAAGAGGGTGAAATTCTTTCGCTTGACGCGCTTCTTAAAGGCTTGATGATTCCTTCCGGAAATGATGCGGCGTGTGCTATCGCATATTTCATAGGCAAGAGCAAGGAAGGGTTTGTGGATATGATGAACCGTCGTGCTCAGGAACTTGGCGCAGTAAGCACACACTTTAAAAATCCTAACGGACTTCATGATGACGATCACTATACAACTGCCGCGGATATGGCGAAGATTGCCTGTGCGGCGATGAAGCTTGATAAGTTCAGAAATATCGTTGATAATGCACACATAAAGATTCCGCCGACAAATAAGACAGAGAAAGAGAGATATTATATCAACACAAACGGGCTTCTTTCGACTATGCGCTATACAAAGTATTATTATAAGGGAGCAACGGGTGTAAAGACGGGATATACCGCGAAAGCGGGGAACTGTCTTGTGTCGGCGGCGAAAAGAAACGGGATAGAGCTTATAGGCGTTATATTCGGCGGAAAGGACGTGTCGGATTCACACAAGGACAGCATCGAGATGCTTGACTGGGGCTTTGAGGAATATACGGCGGTGACGGCGCTGAAAGCCGGCGATATGCCGTGTGAGATAAAGGTTAAACAGGGCAAGGGAACAGACAACCTTACTCTTTCGGTCAAGTCATCGGTATCGGTTCTTGTTCCTAAGGGAACAAATGTCGATCAGCTTGAAATCAGGCCGAATCTTCCTGAGGCAGCATATGCACCGATTGATGCCGAGAGCGAAATAGGAACGATCTCGGTGCTTTTGAACGGAACGGAATTAGCACGCGGAATTCTGATAGCCAACAAGAGAATAGAAAGAAGTGCTTTTTGGCCGGTTATGGCTCTGGCTGACAGACTGTGGAGCAATAAAATCACCAAAACCTTGATTTGCATAGTAATAATTTTGATTGTGTGTTGTGTTGTTGCATTTGTGTTTACCTTTGTTACCGCCCTGCGCAGGAACATAAAAATAGCAAAACTGAGAAAAAGACACAGAAGGATAAAATAAAAATATATAGCTGTATAGCAAAACGATAAAAATTTTTCTTGAAAAAATAAAGCTGCTATGTTATACTAAGGGATAAGTGAAAGGAATTTTGAAAGGAAGAACGTTATATGGAGCAGTCTCAGAAAAAAGAAAAGGCATCCGGCGGAAGAAAGTTCCTTGCCGGGTTTGGAATATTTCTCATAATAATAGGCACATTTCTGACCGCTTTCGGAGTGTCGTTTAAGGTTATGATGTTTCCGAGAGAAAATCCGAACAGTCAAAAGAATGCCGCAAACGAGACAGAAAGGCTTAAAACTCAGATAGAACAGCTTGAGGATGAGAATAAGCGGCTAAAAGAGGAAAATAGTATTCTCAAGGAGGGTACAACCTCAAAATCAACCGGTTCGTCAAAAAAGACGGATTCATCGAGCCAGTCAAAATCATCGAATTCATCGAGTTCAACAGGCTCAACAAGCTCAACAGGCTCGGAATCTAAATCAAAGTCAAGAGGCTCGACAGGTTCATCGGGAGCATCGAATTCATCGACAGGTTCAACAAGTTCGTCGCGGTCAGGCTCAGCAAACAGATAATGTTACAAGACCTAAACAGTCTTAAAAAGATAATGTAAAGGAGATTTTCAATTATGGAACCGAAATACAAAAGAATTATGCTTAAAATCAGCGGTGAGGCTCTCGCCGGCGAAAAAGGCTTCGGCCTTGATCAAGCAACGATAGACGCGATAGCACACAAAGTCAAGGAATGTTATGATATGGGCGTGCAGATTGCTATAGTTGTCGGCGGCGGAAACTTCTGGAGAGGCCGTACCGGTGAGGGAATGGATCGTTCGCGTGCGGATCATATGGGAATGCTCGCAACGGTTATTAACTCGCTTGCTATGCTTGATGCCCTTGAACATTTGGGCGTTGAAGGAAGGGTTCAGACCGCTATTGAAATGCGTCAGATTGCTGAGCCGTATATTCGGTTAAAGGCGGCTTCACACCTTAAAAAGGGAAGGGTTGTAATCTTTGCCTGCGGTACGGGTAACCCGTTCTTCTCGACCGACACAACGGCGGCGCTTCGTGCGGCGGAAATTGATGCAGAGGTTATATTGCTCGCTAAAAAGGTTGACGGCGTATATGACAGCGACCCGAATATCAACCCGAATGCCACAAAGTTCAAGAAGCTTTCGTATATGGAGGTTTTAAACAGGAAACTCGGTGTTATGGATTCGACAGCTACATCGCTTTGTATGGACAATAATATTCCGCTTGTTGTTTTCGGTCTTGATGACCCCGAAAATATTAAAAGAGCGGTTATGGGCGAAGAAATAGGAACATATGTTTCAAATGAAGTCCAGTAAGAGAAACGGAATTTTTTGATTTTATATAATCTCTTATCATTTCTAATCACGGAGATAAGAGAAAAACTATATTTATGTCGCAAAAGGCGGCGGATAAGGAGACTATTATGCAGAAAACAGAAAGTAAGATGAATAAGGCAATAGCTTCGCTTGAGTCGGATTATGCTTCGATTCGTGCAGGGCGCGCAAACCCCGCGATACTCGATAAGGTTACGGTTGAATATTATGGTGCACAGACACCGCTTGCACAGGTCGGAACAATATCTGTTCCCGAGGCAAGAACGATTATCATTCAGCCGTGGGATGCCGGAATTTTAAAAGATATTGAAAAGGCAATTTTAAGTTCTGACATCGGAATAAACCCAAATAATGACGGCAGGGTTATTCGTCTTAACTTCCCGCCGCTCACAGAGGAGCGCAGAAAGGAACTCAAAAAGAGTATTTCAAAGCGCGGTGAAGAGGCAAAGGTTGCTGTCAGAAATATCAGACGTGATTCTATCGATGAATTCAAAAAACAGAAGAAGAACAACGAAATCACAGAGGATGATTTAAAAGACCTTGAAGACAAGATTCAGAAGATTACCGATAAGTTTATAAAACAGATAGAGGATATTACCACTGACAAGGAAAAAGAAATTATGGAAGTTTAATTCCGGGTGGTGTGAATGTTTTTCAAAAAAAAGACCGAGAATACAGACAGACCTGTTTTAAAAAAACAACTTGATATGTCGCGTATTCCTAAACATATAGGAATAATTATGGACGGGAACGGCAGGTGGGCAAAGCGCCGTGGCTTACCCCGAAGCGCCGGGCACAGAGAGGGTGCAAAAACTCTTGAAAAGATTATGGACTGTTGTATATCGCTGGGCGTTGAGGTTCTGACCGCGTATGCGTTTTCAACCGAGAATTGGAGTCGTCCCAAAGAAGAAGTTTCGGCATTGATGGAGCTTCTTTACAGCTATTTGATGAGTGCCGAAAAAAGATTTGCCGAAAAGAATGTCAGGTTTATAGTCAGCGGTGACGTTTCAAAATTCAGTGATAAGCTTCAATCGGCAATAAAGCACGCGATAGATGTAACAAAGGAAGGTAAGGCAATCACGGTAAACCTTGCACTGAATTACGGCGGCCGCGATGAGATAGTTCGGGCGGCACGCAGAATAAGCACAGATGTAAAAGAGGAAAAAATAAATCCGCTTGATATAGATGAAGCGTTATTTTCTTCGTACTTAGATACCGCTGGACTTCCCGAGGTGGATTTGATTATACGCCCGAGCGGTGAATTGAGGCTGTCGAATTTCATGCTTTGGCAGGCTGCGTATGCCGAATTTTGGTTCAGTGATATATGCTGGCCCGATTTCACCGAGAAGGATATGAAAGCGGCAATTATTTCGTATCAAAGCAGAGACAGACGTTTCGGAGCGGTTTAAAATTATCTGAAAGGAGAGAGCAGAGTGAAAAAAGATTCTTCGTTAAAAATGAGAGTGCTGACATCGGTTATCTGCGCTCCTATACTGATAATAATTTTGCTTTGCCCGTCGATTTTGGTCACGATTACAGTTATTGTGGCGTCTATGATAGGACTTTATGAATATTATAAGGCGGTTGGCCTGCTTGCTCATCGGGGACTCTGCGCAATGGGCATTGTTGCTGCTGTTATCATACCGATTGGGCTTATGTTAAGCATTCAAGAGACGCTGATACTTGTTTATGTATATGTGGTTGCATTATTTTTGATTATGCTGATTTATAACAAACGGGTTAAGGCGGCCGATATAGCTATGCTCCTGCTGGGAATAATTTATATTCCGTATTTTTTGTCGTATATAATTCATATTCGGTCAATGGAATTCGGAAGGTTTTTTATCTGGCTTGTATTTATTGGGGCATTTTCAACGGATACCTGTGCATATTTTGCGGGGAGAATGTTCGGCAGGCATAAGCTATGCCCGGATATAAGTCCAAAAAAGACAGTGGAAGGTGCAATCGGCGGAGTGGTCGGAGCAGGAATAATATTTGTCTTATTCGGAATTGTGGTAAATAATGTTTTTGCCGGATTTATGTGCGGGTTACGGTTTAATCTGTTGCTGTTGTTTGTTCTCGGACTGATAGCTGCGGTAGTATCCGAAATTGGTGATTTGGTTGCATCATCGATCAAACGTCAGTATGATATAAAGGATTTCGGAAATATCCTGCCGGGTCACGGAGGAATCCTTGACAGATGTGACAGTATTATACTTGTTGCACCGACGATATTTTTATTTTTGTATAATGTTCCGGTTTTGATGTAGAATATTAATGAGACTGTCGCGTCTGCGACAGTCTTTTTTAACATAAATTCGTCAATAAATACGTTAAAATCGGTAATGTAGACAGAATCCGAGTTTTTATGTTGACTTTTATGAAAAATGTGGTATGATATATATTGGAATTAATCGGTTGTTAAACTGCGTTTAATACGGAGGTAAGATTATGGATTTATTTTCTGTCCTGACACTTTTAGGCGGATTGGCACTTTTTTTATACGGCATGGAACTTATGGGCGATGGCCTGAAGAAGCTTGCCGGCGGTCGGCTCGAGACGTTTCTTGCGAGGCTCACATCAAATCGTTTTAAAGGTTTTTTGCTTGGATTAAGTGTTACGGCAATTATCCAATCATCTTCCGCGACAACGGTTATGCTGGTTGGATTTGTGAATTCGGGTATAATGAAGCTTTCACAGACAATCAGCATCATACTTGGTGCGAATATCGGCACAACGGTTACTGCGTGGCTTTTAAGCTTAACGGGAATCAATGGCGAGAACTTTATTCTTCGTCTGATGAAGCCCGAATCGTTTTCCCCTATACTGGCGGTGGTCGGTATTATAATGTTAATGGTAAATGCAAGTGACCAAAAGAAGAATGTGGGCTCGATTATTATCGGATTTGCCATTCTGATGTTCGGAATGGATATGATGAGCGGCTCGATGGAGGGCTTAAAGGATAGCGAATCTTTCTCACGGATGCTTATTATGTTCTCAAACCCGATTATGGGAATCATTGTAGGAACGCTTTTTACGGCAATAATCCAGTCATCATCTGCGTCGGTCGGAATCCTTCAGGCGCTTTCACTTACAGGGGCAATCCCGTATTCAACGGCAATCCCGATTATCCTGGGTCAGAATATAGGAACGACCATAACCCCTGTGTTATCTGCGATAACGGGTAATGTTCAGGCTAAACGCGTTGCTGCTTCATGTGTGTATATAAAGATGATCGGCGTTATAATTGTTGCAACGGTATTTTATATTTTAAATGCAATTTTCCGCTTCCCGATTATGGACGGAAATATGAACGTCAGTGTTTTGACAATAGCCATAATTCATACGCTGTTCAATATTATATCAACTATAATTCTTATGCCGTTTTGTGACGGAATCGAGAAGCTTGCTAAGGTTACAATCAAGGGCGAGAAACAGGAAAAGGATATATTTGCAACGCTTGATGACAGATTTCTGTCTATGCCTTCATTTGCGGTTGAAAAGTGCCGCGGTGTTGTCTGTGAGATGGCAGATCTGACCAAAAGAGGTGTGCTTGAGGCAACGGGACTTCTTCATAAATATGATAAAGCGGTCGCCGGTAAAATTAAAGAATGGGAAGGCGAGGTCGATAAGTTTGAGGACAAGACAAGCTCTTATCTCGTTAAGATTTCAGCGCGTGAGCTTAACTCAAAAGACAGTATTGAAGTGACAAGGCTTCTTCATTCGGTCGGTGACATAGAGAGAATTTCGGACCATTCGGTAAATGTCATGCGTGCCGCAAAGGAAATTCATGAAAAGAACATTGTCTTTCCCGAGAAGGTCATTGATGATATGAGGGTTATGCGCGATGCGGTTAAGGAGATAGTTGAGATTACCTCGCGGGCCTTGCATAACGATGATTTGGAAGAGGCGAAGAAGGTTGAACCTCTTGACCAGCTTATAGACAAGCTTAAGCATAAAATCAAGAACAATCAGGTTCAGCGTTTGCGTGACGGTGCCTGTACCGTTGAAATGGGATTTATTTTGTCGGATTTATTGATTGCCTATGAGAGAATAGCGGGACATTGTTCAAATATTGCGGTTTCGCTTATTGCACCCAATAATGAGGCTCTTGAAACTCATGATTATTTAAGTCATGTTAAAAATGACGATGAAAATGACTTTGTTGAGAAATATAATATGTATAAGAAAAAATACTCGCTTAAAAAGGCAGAAAAATAACAATCCGGCGATAGATTTTTACCTCTCTTAGAATAGAAGCTTGAGAAAAAATATTCCAAGATTCTATTCTGAGAGGGGTATTTTCTATTAAGCTGTGTATGCAATTAAAAAGCAGATGAGCTTTTGACATAGAATGGTATATAAATAGAAAAGCATACAGAAGTTCATAATATTGTTATTGCAAGATAAAAGAATATGTGATATAATCTATTGTTAAGGCATACAGAAGAAAGGGGAAATTATCGGAATGGACTTTCAGATTGTTTCTAAATATAAGCCAAGCGGAGATCAGCCTCAGGCAATCGATAAGCTGGTTAAGGGAATAAATGACGGCGACAGGTTTCAGACCCTTCTCGGCGTTACCGGAAGCGGAAAGACCTTCACAATGGCTAACGTGATTGCAAGGGTAAACAAGCCGACGCTTGTGCTTGCGCATAACAAAACTCTTGCGGCACAACTCTGCAGTGAGTTTAAAGAAATCTTCCCCAATAACGCGGTGGAATATTTTGTGTCATATTATGACTATTATCAGCCTGAGGCGTATATAGCAAGTTCAGACACATATATAGAAAAGGATGCCTCCACCAATGAAGAGATAGATAAGCTTCGGCATAGCGCAACGTCTGCCCTCTTTGAGCGCAAGGACGTAATAATTGTTGCCAGCGTTTCGTGTATTTACGGCCTGGGTGACCCGATTGACTATAATAATATGGTGGTTTCTCTGCGTCCGGGAACGGTTCGTGACCGTGACGATGTGATAGCAAAGCTAATCGAGATTAAGTACGAACGAAATGACATAGACTTCAGCAGAAACAAATTCCGCGTCCGCGGCGATGTGCTTGACGTCTTTCCGTCGGAATCGAGTACGACGGCGGTCAGAATTGAATTTTTCGGCGATGAGGTTGAGAAGATTTATGACTTCAACCCGGTGACGGGCGAGCCTATTGCGGAGAG
>CAJKNM010000066.1 GCA_905201285.1 uncultured Eubacteriales bacterium
TTTGCCTAAGGCAAAACCGAGAATTTAAATAACCAAAACTACTTCTGCTTACGGACGATTGTGTATTCGTCACCCCTTCGATAATACGGACAGTCTTTAAAGTCACCTCTTATAAACCTCACCATTTCGTCCTCATCAAGCTGTATCGCACAGGTATAGCAATCATAATATTCATCATAATAATAATTCATACATTCTTCACAATTCATCATAATTATCCCTGCTTTTTTTCATGCGCACGCCGAGCCGCGGTCAAGGTATTCTTCATCAGCATTGCGATTGTCATAGGTCCTACGCCGCCGGGAACCGGAGTAATCGCCCCCGCGACAGGCTCTACTGAGTCAAAATCCACATCGCCGCAGAGCTTTCCGTTCTCGTCCCTATCCATTCCTACGTCTATAACAACCGCTCCGTCTTTAACCATATCCCCCGTCACAAACTTAGGAATTCCCACAGCGGCAACCAAAATATCCGCTCTGCGCGTTTGTGCCTTTAAATCCTTTGTACGCGAATGACACACGGTTACCGTTCCGTGTTCATGAAGGAGAAGCATAGCCATCGGCTTTCCTACTATATTACTTCTTCCTATCACAACGCACTCCTTGCCGCTGACCTCAACGCCGCTCTCGTGAATAAGCTCCATGATTCCCGCCGGGGTACATGGAACAAAGTCAAAATCACCTATCATAATCCTTCCGACATTGGTCGGGTGAAATGCGTCGACATCCTTACTCGGAAGGATATTGTTTATAATCGTCTTATCATCAAGGTGCTTGGGAAGAGGAAGCTGAACAAGTATTCCGTGAATCTTATCGTCATTGTTCAGACGCTCTATGAGCGAAAGAAGCTCTGCCTCGGTTGTTTCCTCCGGAAGAGCGTGCTTTTCCGAATAGAACCCAAGCTCTGCGCACGCCTTCTCCTTGTTTGCCACATACACCTTTGACGCCGAATCATTTCCTACGATTACGACCGCCAGACCCGGTCTTGTTCCTGCTTTTGTCAGCTTCTCTGTCTGAACCTTTATATCTTCCTTTACCCTTGCGGAAACTGCCTTTCCGCTCAATATTTTTGCCATTTTTCTCGGCTCCTCTCTTGTTATCCTTGATTAAACATTTCTCGCCGCTCCCGACTAAATCAAGCCTCCCCGCCTGCTTCAGCGCAGAGTAGACAAGGCTGTGATTTTCGGGGCGTTTGTATTGTAAAAGTGCTCTTTGCATTTGCTTTTCTTCGTATTTCCGCGGAACATACACATTCTGCATCGTCCTCGGGTCTATCCCGGTGTAGTACATACAGGTCGAAAGACTTCCCGGAGTGGGGTAAAAATCCTGAACCTGTTCGGGGTTCATATGATGATCGCGAAGGTATTCAGCAAGCTTCACCGCGTCCTTCATTGTGCTTCCCGGATGAGATGACATCAGATACGGAACGATATATTGTTCCTTTCCGAGTTCTCTGTTTATACGTGTATACTTTTCACAGAACCTGTTATAAACATCCACTCCGGGCTTTCCCATATATTTAAGCACGTTGTCGGAAATGTGCTCGGGCGCAACCTTCAGCTGTCCGCTGACGTGGTATTTACAGAGTTCCCTGAAAAATTCGTCATCATTATCATACAGGAGATAATCATAGCGTATTCCCGACCGAATAAATACCTTTTTTATTCCATTTATCCGGCGGAGCTTTCTTAACAGCTCAAGATAGTCCCTGTGCGAAACCTCGAGATTCCTGCACGGTGACGGGAAAAGACATTGCCTGTTCTTGCACACACCCCGTTCAAGCTGACCGCGGCAGGAAGGCGCACGGAAGTTTGCCGTCGGGCCTCCCACGTCATGGATATATCCCTTAAACGCCGGGTCGAAAGTCAGCCTTTTCGCTTCGCGGATTATAGATTCATGGCTTCTGGCCGAAATAGTTCTTCCCTGATGAAATGTCAGCGCGCAAAAGCTGCACGCGCCGAAACAGCCGCGGGACGAGGTAATCGAAAACTTAACCTCCTCGATTGCGGGAATCCCTCCGTCCTTTTCATAAATCGGGTGATATGTCCGCATATAAGGAAGCTCATAAACCCTGTCAAGTTCATCCGAAGTCAGCGGAAAGGCAGGCGGATTCTGAACAATATATTTGTCTCTGTCCAGCTGAACTATCGGCTTTCCGCGTACCGCGTCCTGCTCGGCATATTGCATCGCCGTCGCCTCGGCGTACCTGCGCTTATCAGTGCAAACCTCGTCATACGACGGAACAATTACCGAATTCTCGGGCAGGGCAGAGAGTTCACCCTCTTTATAAACGGTTCCCCGAACCGTCTTAATATCGCCGACCGCAATGCCGGCAGAAAGCAGAGCGGCGATTTCTTCGATCTGATGCTCGCCCATTCCATAAATGAGCAGGTCTGCGCCGCTGTCAATCAGGATGCTTCGCCGAACCTTGTCCGACCAATAGTCATAGTGCGCGAACCGCCTGAGGCTCGCCTCTATTCCGCCGATTATAATCGGAATCTTTCGTCCGTATGCCTCGCGGATTCGGTTACAATAGACAACCGTCGCCCTGTCGGGACGGTGACCTATTTTCCCGCCGGGCGAATACAAATCGGTATTTCTTCGTTTTTTGGCCGCGGTATAATGATTCACCATAGAATCTATATTCCCGGCGCCGACAAGAAAACCGAGCCGCGGCTCTCCGAGACGTTTAAAGCCGTCACAGGTGTGCCAGTCGGGCTGAGCGATGATTCCGACTGAGTAACCGAGGCTTTCAAGCAAGCGGCAAATCAAGGCGTGCGCAAACCCGGGATGATCGACATATGCGTCTCCCGAAACATACACAAAATCAAATCGGTCAATGCCGCGCTTTTGCATATCATATTTACTTATAGGTAGAAATTTCTCTGTACTCATCATAGTTAATATGATACAATACTTTTAAAAAAATTGCAAGTAAATTACCCGATTGGATTGATTTTTTTGAAAAAATAGTGTAAAATATCTCTAAGTAACACAG
Organism: uncultured Eubacteriales bacterium; assembly: GCA_905201285.1. Taxonomy (GTDB): domain Bacteria; phylum Bacillota; class Clostridia; order Monoglobales; family Monoglobaceae; genus UMGS1820. The sequence goes on from CAJKNM010000066.1 coordinate 2,998, forward strand.
AGAGGAAGATAAAGATGACAGCTAAAATTTCAGATAAGCAATATAAAGGCGCGGTATTCTTTGATGTTGACGGAACATTGGTAGACGAGCGTAAAAAAATATATAAGCCGACAGCGGCAACAAAATCGGCTATTAAAAAGCTTCGTGAAACCGACTGGCTTGTCGGGATTGCGACCGGGCGTTCGAAGTGTTATATTCCCGATATGGGCATAGACTTTAACTGCTATGCCAGCTGTAACGGTGCGGTTGCAGAAATAGACAACCGGGTCATATTTAATGACTGCATCACTTCGGAAGAAATACTAAAGCTCTCTGAATATTTTGAGAAGAACAGAATCGCATATGATATAGAAACGCGCGATGTGTGCTATTATGACGAAAACCGTGCTGACCTTCTTGAAGCAATAATGAAGGTCTTTCATATAGAATCGACGGCATTTACTCCATATAAACCGGGGACGGCCATAGCCGCCAACAAGATGATGGTTGCGTTTGACCGAGACGAACAGTTTGAAGAGATAAAGTCCGCCTTGTCAGACAAATATCAGGTTATAAGGCATCATAAAAACAATTCCGCAGACATTATGCGCCGGGAAATTTCAAAAGCAGTGGGCATAAAAGAAATAATCAAAGCGGCGGAAATCGATATAGCTGACACATATGCCTTCGGCGATGACATAAACGATATAGAAATGCTCTCTGCTGTCGGCTGCGGGATTGCTATGACTCCGCATTCCGAACCCCTTGAAAAAGTCGCAAAGTTCTTCACGAGAAGCGTTGAGGAAGAAGGAATCAGCACTGCACTCACCGAACTCGGACTAATATAGGAATTAAATAATAAACGCGCGGGCAATAACGGCCGACAGAACTATTCCTGTCAAGTCAGCGGAAAGCGCTGACGGAATCGTATGCCGCGTGTTTTTTATTCCCGCCGCGCCGAAATAGACCGCGACAGTATAAAATGTTGTTTCCGTTGACCCCATCATAACGGACGCAATCTTTCCCGCGGCGGAATCCGGTCCTGAAACCTGAAACAGGTCGGTGACAACGGCAAGCGATGCGCTTCCCGAAATCGGACGCAGAAGCGCAAGCGGCAAGACCTCGGCGGGAAATCCAACCCGCGAGAGAAGCGGCGAGAGCGCAGAGCTGAGAAGTTCAAGCGCTCCGCTCTCGCGGAACATATTTATCGCAACCATAAGCCCGACCAGCGGCGCAACTATCCCAAGCATACTCTGCACGCCTTCCTTTGCGCCCTCGCTGAAGCAGTCGTACACGCCGACCTTTTTTATCAAACCGTACACAATAAATACCGCGATAAAAACCGGCATAGCAAAAACCGAAATCACATTCATCGCGCGCTCCTCCTTTCGAGAAGCTTTGTTATACAGATGCCGACCGTCAGAGCGCATAGACTGACAATCCAAACGGGAACTATAATCTCTCCGGGATTTGCCGAACCCCATGTCTGGCGCATAGATATAAGCGTCGCGGGGATAAGCTGAATAGACGCGGTGTTTAAAACCACAAACATACACATCTCGTTCGTTGCGGTTCTTCCGCCTTTGTTCAGCTTGTTTAGTTCTCCTACGGCTTTTATGCCGAGCGGCGTCGCCGCGTTCCCCATACCGAAAAGGTTTGCAACTATATTTAAAACAATCGCGTCCATCGCCGCCCCGTCGGCTTTAAGCTTAGGAAAGAGCAGCCGCGTAAACGGTCTCAAAATCCGTGCAAAAACCTTTACAAGCCCCGCGCGCTCACCGATTTTTGCAAGTCCCGTCCACAGACACATTATTCCGAGAAGTGAAATACAGCTTTCCACCGCCGCACACGCTCCGGTTGCCGCCGCGGCGGCTGTCTGTTCGACCCTTCCGGTAAAAACCGACACAACAAGCGAAATCATTATCATTCCGCCCCATATATAATTCAGCATATTCATCACCGATATAAGTTTATTACGGCAATGCCCAAATAATTACTTCGTCTGTGCCCTCTCGGCAAAAAGCTTTATAATTTTAACCGAATTTTCAATCGCCTGTGCCGCAAATTCAGTGAATGACACAGCCGCACCCTCATCACCGCCGTCCGAGATTGAGCGGAGTACCCCAAACGGAACTTTATTCCTCATACACACATGACCGATTGCCGCACCCTCCATCTCACAGACAGAGGCGTTGAACGTGTCAACCAGCCACTTCTTTTTCTCCGTTGAGTTTATGAATTGATCCCCCGACGCTATGATTCCGCGGCGACAGGAAATTCCGAAATTCTCGGTGCATTCCATAAGCAAGGCCGAAATTTTCGGGTCGCACGTCATTTCAACACAATCAAGCCCGAAAACATATCCGCGTTCGTGCCCGAGAGCGGATGCGTCCAAATCGTGCTCTACCACAGCGGAAGCAACAACAATATCCCCTATCTTTAACCCGGCTGTGAGCCCTCCGCCCACGCCGGTATTAATGATAAGCTCGGGTGCATATTCCATTATCATTGCCTGCGTGCACATCGCCGCATTAACCTTGCCCTCGCCGCAGACAGTTATCACCGCGTCTGCTCCGCAAAGCTTTCCGCTGACAAATGTCATATCGCCGATTTTGTGTTCAAGTGTATCGGTCATAATATTTTTTAATTCCGCAACCTCTTCCGCCATTGCTCCTATAATTCCTATCATAATACCCTTCCTATCTGCCGCCTGCGCCGGCAAATTTTTTATTATCTCTCATCCGCAGGTCAAAACCGATAAGAGACAGCCGGCGAACTCACCGTTTACAGCAAGTCTTTCGCCCTTTTTCACCTATAAGTATACCATATTTTTGCGCATAATCAATAGCTGATTTTATATTTTTTCAGTCTCTGTCATACAATTTTGAACAATATGTTAAAACTTTCATATTCGACTTGTTTTTTAATGCTTAGTGTGTTATAATATTGTAATGTATATCAGTTGAAATATTAATTTTGGGTTTATACACATTTTACACATATAGGAGGATAAAAAGTGAAGCGATATATTAAAGGGTTGGTATTTTATCTGCTTTTATTCGGCGTTATTATCGCGATTTTTTCGCTGACTTCTACACCCACCAAACAGGATAAGGCTATTTATTCGGATTTGGTGCTTAAAATTCAGCAGGGCGATGTAACCGACCTTTCGATTACGGATAATACCGCCACAGCAATACTAAAAGACGGAAAGAAAATCGAGGTTGAAATCCCCGGATATTATATTCTTAAAGAGGATGCCGGTGCGGCTATGCAGAATCAGATAAGCGAGGGTAAGCTGAAAGTTGATACCCCCCTGCCTTACAGTCCGCCCTGGTGGCTGACATTTCTGCCCACGATTGGTCTGCTGGTTGTATTCATCATTTTCTGGTTCATTTTTATGAAACAGGCGGGCGGCGGAAACGGCCCGGGAGGAATGATGAGCTTCGGCAAGAGCAAGGCGAAGGTTTCGGTTGACGGAAAGACAAGCAAAACCTTTGAAGACGTTGCCGGTGCAGATGAAGAAAAGGCAGAGCTTGAAGAAATCGTTGAATTTCTTAAGAATCCGGATAAGTTCAGGCGTCTCGGGGCGAGGATTCCTAAAGGTGTTCTTCTCGTCGGCCCTCCGGGAACAGGTAAGACCCTTCTCGCTAAGGCGGTTGCGGGCGAAGCCGGCGTTCCATTCTTCTCAATTTCGGGTTCTGACTTTGTTGAAATGTTTGTCGGCGTAGGTGCTTCACGTGTTCGTGACTTGTTCAGTGATGCAAAGAAGAACGCTCCTTGTATCATATTTATCGATGAAATCGATGCCGTTGGCCGCCACAGAGGTGCAGGTCTCGGCGGCGGACATGATGAACGCGAACAAACGTTAAACCAGCTTCTTGTTGAGATGGACGGTTTCGGCGCAAACGAAGGCGTAATCATAATTGCGGCGACAAACCGCCCCGATATCCTTGACCCCGCGCTTCTGCGCCCGGGCAGATTTGACAGACAGGTTGTTGTTTCCACTCCGGATGTTGTCGGACGTGAGGCAATTTTAAAGGTTCATTCAAAGGGCAAGCCCCTTGCCCCGGATGTGGATTTGTCGGTTATAGCTAAAACCACAATCGGTTTCTCGGGTGCGGAGCTTGAAAACCTTATGAACGAAGCGGCGCTTCTTGCCGCACGCAAGGGCGAAAACGCTATAACCATGCAGAATATTGAAGAATCTATTATGAAGGTTATTGCAGGTCCCGAGAAGAAGTCAAGGAAGGTTACCGAACATGAAAGAAAACTGACTGCTTATCACGAAGCGGGACATGCGGTTGCTTCAAAAATGCTTCCGACTCAGAATCGTGTTCATCAGGTTTCAATTATCCCGCGAGGCAGAGCCGGCGGCTATACTATGTCTCTTCCTAAAGACGATGTCAGCTATAACTCAAAGACAGAAATGCTCGAAGAAATTGTTTCGCTTCTCGGCGGCCGTGTTGCTGAACAGCTCACATTGGGCGACATTAGTACCGGCGCATCGAATGATATAGAGCGTGCAACAAATATAGCCAAGTCAATGGTTACTAAATACGGTATGAGCGAAAGGCTCGGTGCAAGAACCTTTGGTGAACAGAACAGCGAACCGTTTATCGGTCTTGACTATGGCCGAACTGTTGATTATAGCCAAGAGACAGCGTCAATCATCGATGAGGAAGTTCATTCTATTATTGATAGCTCATATAAACGGTGTACACAAATTCTTACCGATCATATGGATAAGCTTAAACAGGTTGCTGAACTTCTCCTTGAAAAAGAAAAAATCGAAGGTGACGAGTTTGACGCGTTGTTTGAAGAAAAGTCTGACAGTACAGATGCCGTTTCGGATAACGAAAATACAAACGATAATGACAGCAACGGCGAAAATGACAACGAATAATTAAAATCAAAGCGATGATTGTGATATATTGTTACAATCATCGCTTGTTTATTGTAATCGCGGCAGCCAACAAAATTACTTTAATTTTTATAAAAAATTTAAAACATAAAACAATAATCGGAGATAAACCAATGAATTCTATAACTATAAAATGTAATGCAAAAATTAATCTTTCGCTTGATGTAACAGGCGTTCGCCCTGACGGGTATCACAATGTGGAGCTTATACTAAACGAAATCTCACTTTATGATATACTAAAAGTAGAATTAAATAATGACAATATAATAACTCTGACGTGCGATGATAAGACTCTTCCGACCGATTCGGAGAACATAGCGTATCGCGCCGCTGAGCTGTTTTTTACCGAAACAAATTTAAGCTTCGGTGCAGACATCACTTTAACTAAAAAGATTCCGCACGGCGCAGGATTAGCCGGCGGAAGCGCCGACGCGGCGGGCGTGCTTCGCGCACTTAACACAATGACAGGCTCAGCCTTATCGGATGAAAAGCTTTTTAAGCTTGCATCTAAGCTTGGCGCTGATGTTCCGTTTTGTCTGAGCGGCGGTTGTGCCTTTGGTGAGGGAATCGGCGATATTCTGACACCATTACCCGCCTTAAAAGGTTTTTATTATGTAATAGTTAAGCCTGATGAGTCCATCTCGACAGCATATGTCTATAAAAATCTTGACTTGAATAATCGCCCTTATAATCTGAATGTACGGAAAGCCGCTGAAGGAATTCGCAGAGGTGATATTCAAATGCTCATACAAAATGCAGGGAACATTATGGAGAGTGTGACAGCTTCAAAAGTCCCTGTTATCAATGATATTAAAAAATCTCTGTATAAAAGTGGCGCAGTGTTATCTCTTATGAGCGGAAGCGGAACATCTGTTTTCGGAATGTTCAACGATTTAACCTCTGCGAGCAGAGCCTCCGGTTCACTGGCTAAGGTCTATAAGTCGGTTTATTTGGTATAACGCTTTAAAATCCCCCCTGTCAAGCGCGGGGTGATTTAATTCGGCAAGATATTGTTTTGAATAAAACGCCGTCCCCTGATTCCGCCATGCCTACCGCGGCGGCAAAGAAATGAAATTTTTCGCGTTTTTACAATATCTTGCTAAAAATAAA
>CAJKNM010000067.1 GCA_905201285.1 uncultured Eubacteriales bacterium
CGGCAATGTAACAATATCTTGCTGAAAACATTGTGAAAACGCGAAAAATTTCATTTCTTTGCCGCCGCGGTAGGCAGGGCGGAATCAGGGGACGGCGTTTTATTAAAAATGAAATTTTTCGTTTATCGGGGTTTATCGACACCCAAACGGGCGGAAGGTTCTTCCGTCCGTTTCTGTTTGGGCGAAACATTGGTTTTCAACAAGGTATTTTGTATTTCTTAATTTCTTAACATTTTTCAAAAAAATTTCAGAAAATATTAAAATCCTCTTAAAACATCGTAAGTTTTCAAACAAATCGTAAGTTTTCCTTATTGAAAATGCCCAAGACAGCTGATATGATTATATTAAAGGTTAACAAAACAACGCTGACCTTAAACATAAACAGCGAAGGGTGGAGGATTTATGAAAAGCAGAAAAGACATAAAAAGAGAAAGGCGGACGCCGGGACAAAAATCATTGGCAATAAAAAAACAGCTTCCGCTTTTAAGTATGATGATTCCCGGAGCGGTTTTGGTGTTTATGTTTTCATATATGCCGATTTTCGGAATCATTCTCGCATTTAAAAAGATAAACCTTCGTCAGGGCATATTGGGAAGTCCGTGGTGCGGCTTAAACAACTTTTCTTATTTGTTTAAGTCAAACGACCTGTGGATAATGCTGAGAAACACGATAGGGTATAACCTCTTGTTCATAGTGTTAAACGTCATTCTCGGTGTTACGCTGGCGATTGCGCTCAGCCTTATGCGCCAGAAGCCGGCTTCAAAGACCTATCAGACGATATTTGTTATGCCTCACTTTTTGTCGATGATTATTATAAGCTATATCGTTCTTGCGTTTTTGAATATGGAAAACGGATTTGTCAACAAGATAATCCTTCCGCTTTTCGGAAAGCCGGCGATTAACTGGTACGTTGACGAGAAGCCGTGGCCGTTTATACTTGTCTTTGTGTATTATTGGAAGGAAATAGGCTTTGGCTGTATCATATACCTCGCCTCTATCGCGGGCATAGACACTCAGCTTTACGAAGCGGCGGCGATAGACGGGGCAACGGTCAGACAGCAGATTTTTAACATTACGCTTCCTATGCTGAGAACGATTATCGCGATACAGGTTACCCTTGCCATAGGAACAATCCTCGGCGGCGACTTCGGCCTTTTCTATCAGGTTCCGATGGACTCGGGAGCGCTTAGCGATGTGACAACCACCATTCCGGTATATGTGTATAAAAACATAGCCAACGGCGGGGCATCATCACTCGGTGCGGCTTCGGCGACTGCTTTTATACAGTCGGTTGTCGGATGTATCCTGGTTGTTGTGACTAACCTCGCGGTAAGCAAAATCGACAGCGACAGCGCATTATTTTAGGAGGGGGAGCTATGAAAGCAGGAAAGAAAGCCAATATAGTTTTACATATAATATTTATTTTAATGACAATCGCTTGTCTGTTTCCGCTTCTTTTGGTGCTGAGCATCTCACTGAGCAGCAGCAAGTCGATTATGGACTACGGTTATTCGATAATACCGAAGGAGTTCAGCCTTGAGGCGTATAAGTATATCCTCTCGACACCGATAACGATAGTTCGTGCCTATGGGGTGACGATTTTCAACACGGTGGTTGGAACGGCCTTGTCAACTCTTATAATAGGTCTGTTCTCATATCCGCTGTCAAGACCCGACTTTAAGTTTAAAAAAGTGTTTACCTATTATATACTTATCACAATGCTGTTCTCGGGCGGAACCGTTTCGTGGTACATCGTCTGCTCAAACGTGTTTCATCTGTCGAACACAATATGGGCTATGATACTTCCGTATCTGATGAACGCGTGGTTTGTAATAATAATGAGAACGTTCTTTAAAACAAACGTTCCGTATTCGATTATAGAATCGGGTCAGCTTGACGGAGCAAACGAGTATATCATATTCTTTAAGCTCGTGCTTCCGATTTCGCTTCCGGGGATTGCTACTATCGCCCTGTTTCAGGCGTTGATTTACTGGAACGACTGGTGGCTTCCGATTATGTTTATAGTCAAGCCCGAGCTGTATAACCTACAGTTCCTCCTTCAGAGGATGATGCAGAATATCCAGCAGATAAACGAAAACGCAAAGTATATGTCAAGCGCATCGGATCAGCTCATGAATATCCCGAGCGACGGCGCAAGAATGGCTCTCTGTATTATCGCTATGGGGCCGATACTCTTTGTGTATCCGTTCTTCCAGAAGTATTTTATACAGGGTCTCACGGTCGGAAGCGTAAAGGGATAAGCCTGACATAATTACGTAATCATAATTACATAATCAAATAATCAAACGGAAAAATTATAAAAAACAATATAAAAATTTTAAGAAGGTGGGTAAGTTATGAGAAAACTTAATGTAATGAAAAAACTTCTTGCGGGGTCAATGGCGATGGTTATGTCGATGTCTCTGCTTGTGGGCTGCGGAACGAAAAAAACGGCGGATAAGATTGCTGAAGAGGATCCGAACACCTGTCCGTCAGATACCTATGAGATAAATTGGTATCTGATGGCCGACCCCCAGAGCGATGTCCACAGTGTTGAAGAAAAGATAAACGAATACTTAAAGGATAAGCTTAACGTGACGGTTAAGATTAACTGTCTGTCAAGCGGTCAGTATGCTCAAAAGCTCGGCGCAATGATAAACGCGAACGAATATTTTGACCTGTGCTTTGCGGCACGCTGGATGCTCGACTATGTCGAGAATTCGAGAAAGGGTGCGTTTGTTCAGCTTGACGACTATCTTGACACATATTTAAAGGGCATAGCCGATGAATACGGAAGGGATAACCTTGAATATGCAAAGGTTGACGGAAAACTCTGTGCTCTTCCTGTTTACAAGGAAATGGCAACTCAGCTCGGCTGGATGTACAGAAAGGATATTGCCGATAAATACGGAATCGATATGACAAAGTACAAGACCTTTGAAGAACTTGAGCCGGTACTTAAAATGATAAAAGAGAAAGAGCCGGATATAAAATATCCGATTGACTTTGCCGCAGACACAAACCCGGCACAGCTCTATCAGGAACAGAATATCCTCATAGATACCTTCCTAATGCACGAGGGCAAGGAAAACGAGGGCAAGGCCGAGAATATCTACGCATCTGACGGCTATAAAAAGGCTTGTGAAACGGCAAGAGATTTTTATAACAAGGGTTATGTAAGACCCGACGTTCTGACCGCGACCGACCAGCTTCAGAGAATGAAAGAGGGAAAGACCTTCGTTATGATGTACCCGCTGAAGCCGGGCAAGGTACAGGAGCTGTTTAAGAATTCGGGTTATGAGTTCGCTCAGGCAGAGATAACCGAACCTCACCGCGACTATCTTGCGGGAACAGGCTCAATGCAGGCTATCTCAGCATCGAGCAAGAACCCGGCGCGTGTTATGAGATTCCTGAACCTTCTCAACACCGACCGCACGTTAAAGAACCTCGTTATTCACGGCATAGAGGGAAAGCACTATAACCGCGTTGACGATAAGACAATCGAGATTATTCCGGGTTCGGGATATGAGATGCACGAAAATTCGTGGACGATAGGAAACGTATTCCTTGACGACCTGCTCACCACTGAGGCCCCGGATAAGCTGACCGCGCTTAAAGCGTTCAATGACAGGGCGAAGAACGGCGAGCTTGAGGATAAGATTCTCACCTTCTGCCCGCCCGAGAATGATGAGCGTGACAGAAAGAGAACCGAGATTAACAGCACGACCGACAAGTATCTGAAGCAGGTAACCCAAGGTGCGGTTGACCCGGGCCCCGCTCTTGACGAGATGAACGGAAAGCTCAATTCCCTCGGAATGGACGACTATCTCAAAGAGCTTCAGAACGAGTTCGACAGCTATTGCAAGCAGAAATAATCTTAAAACGGTTTTGACATTGATTCAGAGTTAAACAAATAAAGAAAAGACAGAACGCAGCCAACTAAATAGCGCTGCGTTTTGTTTAAAATAAGAGCTTTTTAAAAGGAGTAGTGTTAAAAATGAAAAAAAGATTAAGTATATTAATAGTTCTTGCTGTGCTTTTTCAGGCGTTTGCCTTTATCTCGGCATCGGCCGACGGCGAGGTTGTTTTCGGAACAACGGTTACATACGATAAGGACACAAATACGGTGGTGTGTAACGTTGAAAACTTAGCACAGGAGGAAATTACACAAGCACTTGCCTTCTGTTACAACAACCGCGGCGAAGTGGCTGACGATATAGGCTGGGGCGGTGAAGTGCAGATTACTTCTATAGATACGGCCGCGAAAACACTGACCGCTAAATTAAATTTTTCACTTAAACAGAGCTATGAATACACTCTTAAACTGACATATAAGAAGAACGGTTCGACTAACGAAATAGAATCTGCACGCTTCAGCGCGGGGAATGATTATGACAGAACTGTATTTGAATCGGCTGACGATATAAGATTCTGGCATCCCAATGCAGGCTCGTTCTGGAAGGCGTATTACAGAGAATGGGATGACGGCGAATATTCGGGCATTAACAATAGGCTTGATGTAAAAGAAAGCCTCGGAGTAGGCTATAACGAAAATGATGAATATAAGGTTTATAATGTTTGGGTCAACCTCGCTTTATCGGGAAGCACGACATATACAAAAGTCGGCGAGGATAACAGCGGAACCCGCCCGTACTTTGTAAGCGACACGATAATGTCAACCGGTATCGGCGAAAACAATCAATGGACCAGATATACTGTTGCAAAGGGTTTTATCGCCCCGTATACGGGTACTGTCACCATAGAACAGAACAATACGGAGGACAGCGCTAAAAAGAAAGAAATCTGGGGTCCTCGGGACGCGGATGACGGAATAAAAATAAAAATCACCAAAAACACAAAGGATAATGTGATTTGGCCGGCACCTGCGGCCGGTTCCGAAACCTCCGAGGGCGATAATGCCGAGAATTACGTCCTTCTCAACAAGGAAAACAACGGTGTTTATACATTTGAACCTCAGACGGTTAATGTGCAAAAGGGCGATATATTATACTTTGAGGCGAGGAATAAAAACTGGGCGGATAAGTGGAAGTGCAGCCTATACTGGAACCCGGTTGTCACATACACCGACATTGCGGTTGACCACTCGTTTACGGATAGCAGCGGAAACGAGATAAGTAACGATAATATCTGGAACAGCGATGATATAACGCTTAAACTTTCGGCGTTCTATGCGGACGGAACAGAAAAATCGGTGACTCCGCTTGTCGCTGTATATGACAGCAGCAATGTTCTGAAAAGAGTTGTTCGAGGTGAAGAATTTAACACAAAAACCGTTAAAAATTCAAAAGACGGGGTCAAGCTTGACCTCGGAAGCCTCAAAGAGCTTAACGCTTCAAGTATAAAGATTCTGCTTTGGGATATGACAAATAATTCAATGAAACCGATTTCGACAGCAATCCCGATTAACAGACAATAAGGTTTAAATCCGACCTCCTGCCCCGTATTTCGGGGCGGGAAATCGGGCGTTAGCCAATAGAAAAGAATATGTTAGTCCATCGGACAGAAAGGCTGAGATGTATATGAAAAAAAGATTAATGAGTTTAGCGCTGTGTTTCAGTATGGCCTTTACGGCTGCCCTGCCCTGCCTTGCTGAAGAGAGTGCGGCGGATTCGCCCGATAAGGCGGAGGGGTATAAAATATTAACAGGCGGCGCGGAGCTTCCCTCATACAAGGCATCGGACGTTTATGACACAAGCACGAATACAGATTCTGTCTGGAGATGGCAGTACAGAAATCCCGAAACAAAAATCCCTTATACCGACCTCGATAAGGCCGGCCGGAACAACAGGGATATGGATGTGAACGGAAGGAACTACCGTGCCGAACAGTCGTGGAAAATCAATGACTACGGTAACGGCTTTGCCGTGAGCAAGTACCTGATGGTCGGCGGAAACCGAAGCGACGGCGGCGGCTGGGCATCGGCCGACACAGCGGTAAGAACCTTTATAGCGCCGAACTCGGGAAGCATAACCATAACCGCCTGCGGCCCTACCGATGCCGAAAACGGAAAGGTTTGGGGTGCGATAACATCGGGGAATCCCCAAGGCGCAAAGATTTCGATAAACAAGACCGATGCCGGCGACACCGAGCATAAAAACATAAAGAGGGTTTGGCCGTCAGACAGCGACGGCTATCAGTTCCTGTGGAACGAGTCAAGCGAACAAAACGGTACGGTTTTGAATTTTGAACCGCTGACAATCTCGGTGAACAAGGGCGATGAGCTCCATTTTGAATCGGCGTCAAACTATTCCGAAAACTGGTGGGGTACCACGATTTTTTGGAATCCGATGGTTACATATACTTCGTATAACCCGACGGTTAAATTGCTTACGGCGAGCGAGGGGAATTTTGATAATGCTTCATTGAGCCAAAGCTACAGCGTCACGTTTGAAGAAACGCTGAATTCAATTTCCGCCGAAAGTATTACTATTGCCGGAAGGCTGAATGACGGTTCGGCGCTTAAGAATACGCCGAGTGTAAGCACCGCCGCCCTTTCGGAGGACAAAAAGATGGTTACATTCTCTTTTTCGGGTCTTGAAAAAAGTGCGGAATATACCGTCACACTCAAAAATATGGACTTTGACGGAATGGACGCGGGCGCGTTTGAATATTCCTTCGGGTTTAAGACAAAACAGCCGGCGGCATCGATTTCGTATAAGGCATCGGACAGCTACAGCGCAAGCGGAAATACCGATTCGGTCTGGAAGCTTCAATACAAGAACGATAATATAACCTATACGGATTTAAACAAGACCGGCTGGAGTAATCTGAACGTGACCGCCGACGGAAGGACAGTGACAGCCGGGGATTCGTGGAAAATCAATGATTATCAAAACGGCTTTGCCGTAAGCAAGTATCTGATGGTCGGCGGAAACGTTGCGGACGGAGACGCAACGGTGAATTCGGACGTTGCGGTTAAGACGTTTACCGTTCCGAAATCGGGATATGTCACGATAGGGGCATCTGACCCAAACGGAAACAGTAAGGTCTGGAGTAATCTGACAAGCGTCAATAACCCCGGCGCATCGATTTCGGTCAGCAAGACCGAGGCGGGTGACGATAAGTATTTGTCAGCCGAGATGATATGGCCAAAAGACGGAAAGGCGTATCAGTTCAAGTGGGATGAAAATAATCAAGAGAAGTGTAGTGAGGTTGAGTTCGAGCCGATTACCGTCAGGGTGAACGCCGGAGATAAGCTTCACTTTGAAACAGCGGCAAAAGACGGAAACTGGTGGGGAATGGTAGTGTACTGGGACCCCGTTATAAGCTATAAGGCGGTTTTTCCCGAGGCCGTGGACAAGAACTTTGAGGACGGCGGAAAATATGCGCCAAACTATGAATACAGTATGGAGTTTGACGATGATATGGCGCCGCTCGGCACGGAGAATATCAAGATTGACGGCGGCGCTTCGGTCAAATCGGCGGAAGTGAATGAAGGAAAGAGAGTTACGTTTTCGTTTGACGGAATAAAAGAAGGCGTGAGGTATAACGTCACAGTTAACAACCTGAGATATGATACGGTCGATGACCCCGAGATGTCAGAGCCGTATACATTCTCGTTTATCGGCGGAAGTGCGGTGCAAGCACTGAACGCAAGGCTCGGAACGCCGCACATCAAGGCGGGTGAAAACAAGGTCTATGTCAGCGTGAATAACAGCGGAGCGGAAAAATGCTCGGCTTCGATGCTGGTTTGCCTGATGAAGGGAACGGCCGATAATTATGAGGTTGAGTCGGTGAACTATGTATCGCGTGACGACATCGGTGCGAACGATACAATGAGCGTAGCGGTTGAGGTTGCTGATACCAATGACAGATTTATAAGAGTGTTGGTTGTAAAATCTGTGAACGGACTTTGCCCCTATGCCGAGGCAATGGATTTAAAATAGCGGAAGCGATGAGGCACTTCACAAGGAGGCGTGCCATCTCAGAGACTATCTCCTTATGTTTTACAGCCATCCGAAGGCAACGGGCTTTACTATGTGGGGCTATGGAGATTTTTATCATTGGAGAAGGCACGCACCGCTTGAAGACCAGAACTGGACGCCCAAGACCGAGGCGGTAAAGTATTGGATGGAACTGACCCATGACGAATGGATGCCACAGCTTTCCGATAAAACCGACGAAAACGGTGAATATAATGTCAGAACCCACCGCGGTGAATATGACGTGACGGTCACGGCGGGCGGAAAGACGGCGAAAACCACTCTAAAGGTAACAAAGGACGGCGAGAACACCGTTACCGCCGTTGTTAAAGATGGCGGCATCGATATAGATACGTCAGAGAGGGTTGTTACGCTAAAGGAAAAGACAAAACCGATTGATTTAAAAGAGCTGGAGATAAACGATAAAAATTTGGACGCAATGGCGGACTCTCTTAAAGAGAACAAGATTAAGGCCGTTACTTCAAAGTCGGGGGAGGACGTGAGCTATCTTCTCGACCCGAACAACAAGACTCCGTGGGCGTCGAAGGACGGCAATGATTATCTGATATTTGAGCTTGCTGAGCCGAGACGAAAGGGATATATAACCTTAAAATGGCCGGAAGGCGAAAAGTATATCTATCAGCTTGAGGTTTCCGAGGACGGCGAGAACTGGGAGAAGATTGCCGGAAGCGAGAGCGCCGAGCGCAATGTGACAAAGTTCTTCTATCCCGAAAAGGAGCCGAAAAACATTAAGTATATACGGATAAGCAGTGCGGACGGAAAGCTGATTGCGCCGGTGCGCGCGGGTGTTTATCCGGTACGGTATTATGCGGAAAAGAACTGAGAAAACGGAGAGGAGCTT
>CAJKNM010000068.1 GCA_905201285.1 uncultured Eubacteriales bacterium
TATGACTTCGGCACAATTTTGAAGTGGCAGTGGGAAGAGAAGGTTATTCCGTACTGGAAGGATATGGCGAAGTTTGCAAAGGAACACGGAATAGAAAAGATTGCGTTTGAGATGCACCAGGGATTTGTAGTGTATAACCCCGAGACGTTGCTTAAATTACGCGCGGCGGTAGGCGATATAATCGGCGCGAACTTTGATCCGAGCCATCTCTTCTGGCAGGGAATAAATCCGACCTCGGCAATCAAGGCGTTAAAGGGTGCGATTTATCACTTCCACGCAAAGGATACGCTTATCGACGAGCGCAACTGCGGCGTGAACGGAGTTCTTGATACAAAGCCTTATGACGACATTTTGAACCGTTCGTGGGTTTTCCGCACCGTTGGCTACGGACACGGAAAGGAATGCTGGAACGATATGATAAGTATGCTTAAGGCGACGGGTTATGACGGCGCAATCAGCATAGAACACGAGGACGGGCTTATGTCACCGAATGAGGGTCTTGAAAAGGCGATTGCATTCTTAAAAGAAGTGCTTATATATGAAACCCCCGGAGATATGTGGTGGATATAAAAGTGAGGTAAGACAAATGAAGGTATATACAGCAGGAATAATCGGCTACGGCGGAATGGCGGGCAACCACGAAAAGGTTATGCGCGTTGATTACGACAGAATGAAACTTAAAGGGATTTTCGATATAAATGCGCATCGCTGCGATGTTGCAAGAGAGCAGGGGTATTATGTTTATTCCTCAAAAGAGGAAATGTTAAACGACCCCGACATAGATGTTGTGATAATAGCGGCGACAAATGACGCGCACAAACAGCTTGTAATAGATGCGCTGAATGCGGGCAAGAGTGTTCTTTGTGAAAAGCCCGTTACGATGTCATCGGCAGACTTAGAGGATTTGATTGAGCTTGCAAAGCACAGTGACGGGGTCTTTACCGTTGACCAAAACAGAAGAACAAACAAAGATTTTGTTGCGATGCGGCGCGGTATCGAGTCGGGAAGAATCGGCAAGCCGTATGTGATAGAGTCGCGCGTTGAAGGCTCGCGCGGAATGCCCGCGAGCTGGAGAACCGAGAAAAAGCTCGGCGGCGGAATGATGCTTGACTGGGGCGTTCATCTGATAGACCAGATTATGTATATGGTTGACGAAAAGGTAGCATCGGTATATTGCAAGATGTTTAAGGTTCACTATGACGAGGTCGAGGATAACTTCCGTATGACAATGACGTTTGAGAGCGGACTTACCGCTCAAATCGAAGTGGGAACAAACAACTATATCAAGCACCCGAGGTGGTATGTGCTCGGCGATGAGGGGACCCTTGTGATAAATGATTGGGATTGCCAAGGCGAGATTGTGCGCTGCCTTGACAAAGAGAATATTTGGGGCGAGGAAATCGCCGTGAACAAGGCGGGCCCCACCAAGACGATGGCTCCGCGAAGCCCCGAGACGGTTCAGACATTCAAAATTTCCGCGCCCGAGGATGTGACGGATAACCTTACTGTTGTATATAATCAGCTTCTTGACGCGATAGAGGGCAAGGCAGAGCTTACGATTAAGCCCGAGCAGGCTCTCAGAGTTATGAAGGTTATGGAGGCGGCATTTGAATCCGCCGAAATCGGAAATGCTGTTAAAGTAAATATATAAAGACTTTTATATCAGATAATTGAAAATGCGCAGTTAGGGGGCAGCCGAAAATATCGGCTGCCCCCTATATAATACATATAGATTAAAATCCGTCTCTGTGATATGCACCCGGCGACATATGCATCATTTTCTTAAATGTATACGAAAAGTATTCAACCGAGCTGTACCCCGATTCAAACGCAACTTCTTTAATCGTTAAGTCGCTTGTCAGAAGAAGCTTGCACGCATATTTAAGCCTGATATTATTCAGATATTCGTTAAAAGAGGTTTTTAAGTATTTTTTAAAAAGGCTTCCGAGGTAGTTCACAGATACCGAGAGTTCCTTTGCAAGTTCACCAAGCGTCAGCTTTTCCCTGAAGTTTGTATTGACATACACAACCGCCTGCTGAATCAGCTGAGGCACGTTCTCGTCCTCCGAATCTGACGAACTTCGTATAAGCAAAACAACCAGCTCTGAAATTATGCTTGATTTTATTATATCCGTATATATTTGCGGATTTGAAGTCTCTTTATCCAAAATTTTTATTTTTGAAATTATTTCATTTATCTCGCTTACGTTAAAATTATGTATAAGGCGGTTTGGCTTTATATTTATATGCCTTGCGATTCTGTCGTTTAAAAGCGATTCTTTAAATCTGATGCTTATAAGCGTAACCTCGTCCGTTGCCGAAAACGAATGATAATCGCAATACGAAAGCATATACATACTTCCGCGGCAAAGCTGATATGTTTCGCCGTTGTAAACCTGTACGGCTCTTCCGCCCGTTATAATTTCAAGCTCAAGATAATTGTGCCAGTGAGGAGGAACAATTCTTCCCTTAGGAACGGATTTTTCGCATACGACCAAATCGCAGTTGTCAAGCAGGTCTTTTATATCCATAAGCATTTTGTAATTCATAAAAACTCACCGCTTCCAAAATCGTTGATTTTCTTAATTATATCACGGATTATCAATATTTACAAGAGTTATTTATCGGGATATAATTAATTTAAACAAACAGACGGAGGTAAGCTTATGTTTAACTGGAAAATGGCATATGCGCCTAATTATTTATGCAAATACAGCAAAATTTTAAACATCGCTGATATTAAAAAATCGGGGTTTGAGATAATAAATGCCGAAGTCCCCGGGAACTTTGAACTTGATTTAATGCGCGAAGGGCGGCTTTGCGATTTATATTATTCAACAAACACGCTTAAGGCGCAAAAGCTTGAAAATATGCACGTATGGTACTTCGGCGAATTTGAAGTAACCGATAAAAATTCTTATCTGCATTTTGAGGGAATCGACACGGTTTCGGAAATATATATAAACGGAAGCCTTGTCAAAAAAACCGATAATATGTTTATTCCTTATGATGTTTCCGCCGATTTTAATATAGGAAAGAACGAGGTTGTCATTCATATTCTCCCAACTTGCATAGAGGCGGGAAAGTACGAGGTTACCCCTTTTTGTTTTGCGCTGAAGTATAATTATGCCGCGCTTAATATAAGAAAGGCGGCACATATGTTCGGCTGGGACATTATGCCGAGAATTGTTTCGGCGGGGCTTTGGAAGCCTGTTTCGCTTAAAAAAAGAAAATCCGAAGGAATCAAAGACGTATATTTTATCACAAATTGTGCCGATGTTGAAAACCGCTCTGCCGAAATGCGTTTTTTCATCAATGCGGATACAGACGGCGATTATATAAACGACTATTCGGTCAGAGTTCGCGGACGCTGCGGTGACAGCGAATTTGACGTAACGGAGGTTATGTGGAACAGCGGTTATCAGTTTAATTTTAAGATTGATAACGCAAAGTTTTGGTTCCCCAAAAATTACGGAGAGCCAAGCTTATACGAAACAGAGGTTACTCTGCTGCACAAAGAAAATATTGTTGATACATATAAGCTGAATGTCGGAATCCGCACAGTTGAGCTTGATATAAGCGACAGCACGAGCGAAGATGATATCGGCGAGTTTTGTTTTAAAGTGAACGGAAGGCGCATATTTGCGATGGGTTCAAACTGGGTTCCGCTTGACGCATTTCACTCGCAGGATACCAAAAGGCTCGGCAAGGCGTTTTAAATGCTTGATGACTTGGGTTGTAACATAGTTCGATGCTGGGGCGGAAATGTGTACGAAAGTGATGAGTTCTTTGACTTCTGTGACAGGCACGGAATTATGGTTTGGCAGGATTTTGCTATGGGCTGCGGCGTTTACCCTCAGACCTTAGACTTTACGAATAGATTTAAAGAAGAGGCGGTATATCAGATAAAGCGTTTGCGGAATCACCCGTCGCTTGCTTTGTGGGCGGGGGATAACGAATGTGACATTGCTGCTGCCGAGTGGGCGGGATTTCGAAAGAATCCGTCGGATAACGAAGTTACGCGCGGGTTGCTTAAAAAGTTGACCACGGTATATGACGGCTCAAGACCGTATCTGCCAAGCTCTCCTTATATCAGCGAGGGCGCATATAAAACAAACTTCCCTCTGCCCGAAGACCATCTTTGGGGGCCGCGTGATTATTTTAAAGGTGATTTTTATAATAATGCCAAGAGTCGTTTCGCCTCCGAGACGGGCTATCAGGGGTTTCCGTCACCTTTATCGCTTGAAAAGTTTTTAAACCAGCCGCAAAAGATATTTAACGAAAACGGAGAGCCGACCGATGAGTATACGGTTCACGCTGCCTCGCCCGAGCTTGGACAAAAGTCTCCGTATATCTATCGGATAGGACTGACCTACAGCCAGATACTCAAGCTATTTGGAAAGGCAGAGGATAATTTCAGCGACTTAATCAAGCAAAGCCAGATTTCACAGGCAGAGGCTAAAAAATATTTTATCGAAAAGTTTCGGCTTAAAAAATGGTATTGCACAGGTATAATATGGTGGAATCTGCTTGACGGCTGGCCGCAGATTTCGGACGCGGTTGTTGATTATTACTTCTGCAAAAAGCTGGCATACCACTATATAAAACGGTCGCAGACGCCGCTTTGCCTTATGTTTGGCGAGCCAAAGGGCGATATGCTTACATTGTACGCGGTAAACGAGCTGAACTGTGACAAAAATATAAGTTATACCATAACCGAGGTGTACAGCGGTGATGAAATTGCAAAAGGAGCGGCTTCGGCAAAGGCGGGACTTTCGGTTCCTGTAATCACGGTTAATACAGAAGAAGATAAGCAGAAGTTTTATCTTATAGAGTGGACGGTTGACGGAAGAACGTACAAAAATCATTACTGTACCAATCTGTTAAATACAGACTATAAAAAATATCTGTCCGCAATAGAGAAATGCGGATTTGACGAATTTGAGGGATTCATATGATAGGTTTTGACATAGGCGGAACAAAATGTGCGGTCAGCATCGGCTATGAGGATGGCGGCAAACTTATTATCAAAAGCAAAAAGTCGATACCGACCGACCGCTCGGCATCTCCGTATGAAATGATAGAAAAAATGTGCCTCATCGCGGAAGAGCAGACAGACATCTTTGACATAATAGGTATCTCGTGCGGGGGACCGCTCAGTTCGGCAAGCGGAACAATTCTGTCACCGCCGAACCTTCCCGGGTGGGATAATGTTAAGATTGTTGAATATCTTGAAAACCGCTTCGGCTGCCGTGCATATCTCCAAAATGATGCAAACGCCTGCGCCGTTGCCGAATGGAGATATGGGGCAGGCGCAGGTATGAATAACGTTGTTTTTCTCACCTTCGGAACAGGTCTGGGCGCGGGACTTATATTAGACGGAAGGCTCTACAGCGGAACAAATGATATGGCGGGCGAAGCGGGGCATATCAGGCTCTCAGACTTCGGACCTGTCGGGTATGGCAAAAGCGGCTCTTTTGAAGGGTTTTGCTCCGGTGCGGGAATAGCCGAACTCGGCAGAATTTATGCAAAAGAGGCTTTTCAAATGGGAAAAACGGTATCGTATTGCAAAAGCGCAGCCGATTCAGAGAGTATTACCGCAAAGAAAATCGCCGGCTGCGCCCGTGACGGAGAGGCGGACGCCTTAAAAATATTTGATATCTGCGCCGAAAAGCTCGGTGCGGGACTTTCAATAATAATCGATATTCTAAACCCCGAAGCAATTATCATAGGAAGCATTTTTCAGCGTTGCGAAGAGCTTTTGCGCAGCCGTACCGAAGAGGTAATCAAAAGAGAAACCCTTGCGGCGGCGCGAAATGTGTGCAAGATTTTGCCGTCAAAGCTTAAAGAGAATTTAGGCGACTATGCCGCGCTTTCCGTTGCGGCTTTAAATAATGAAAGGTTGTGATAACGTGACAGAACTCTATAACAGATACCCAAACTTAAAACAGTGCAAGACCGCCATTGACTCTGCACTTAATGCAATATGCGATACATATCAAAGCGGCGGAAAGCTGCTTGCCTGCGGCAACGGCGGCAGCTGTGCCGACTGTGAACATATCGTGGGCGAGCTTATGAAGGGATTTTTATTATACCGAAGTCAATGCGGACTTGAAGAAAAGTTCAGTGATTTGAATTTTGATGATGCAGAGTATATGGCAAAGCATCTTCAGGGGGCGCTTCCCGCTATTTCGCTGCCGCATCAGACGGCACTTACATCGGCGTTTGCAAATGATGTTGCCGCCGATATGATTTATGCACAGCTTGTCTACGGCTATGCAAAGAAAGATGACATCTTGGTATGCATATCCACATCGGGAAATTCCAAAAACGTAGTTTATGCGGCAAAAACCGCTAAAATGCTTGGAGTGAAAACACTTGCGCTGACAGGCAAAAACGAAAGCGCACTTTCCGACATCTGCAATGTGACGATTCGCGTGCCCGAAACGGAAACGTATAAGGTTCAAGAGCTTCACCTTCCGGTTTATCATTATCTGTGTGCAGAGGTTGAAGCAAAATTCTTTAAATAAGCAAATAAAATACAGGAGGTAAATATATTATGAAAATTTTTATTGACACAGCAAATGTAGAAGAAATCAGAAAGGCAAACGAGATGGGCGTTATCTGCGGCGTTACCACAAACCCGTCGCTTATCGCAAAAGAGGGCAGAGTATTTAAAGAGGTTGTAGCTGAAATCGCCTCAATCGTGGACGGCCCTATCTCCGCCGAGGTTATCAGTCTTGAGGCGGATAAGATGGTGGAAGAGGCGCTGGAGCTTTCAAAAATTCATAAGAATATTGTTATCAAAATTCCTATGACGGCAGAGGGGTTAAAGGCTGTTTCGATTCTTTCAGAAAAGGGAATCAAGACAAACGTAACTCTTATATTCAGCCCGTCACAGGCTCTTCTTGCCGCAAGAGCGGGCGCGTCATATGTAAGCCCGTTTGTCGGCAGACTTAACGATATCTCGTCGGACGGAAACAAGCTTGTAGAAAGCATAGCGGCAATATTTGATATCCACGGGATAACGACAGAGATAATAGCGGCAAGCATCAGAAGCCCCGAAGATGTGGCTGACGCGGCACTCTCGGGCGCGCATATCGCCACGATTCCGTATAAGGTTATATGCCAGATGATTAAGCATCCGCTTACCGATGCGGGAATCGAACGTTTCTTAAAAGATTGGGAAGGCGTAAAATAAAATATATTTTGCTGATTTGGTTATAGTTATATTCGCGGCCGCGCCGCCGAATCAAAAAGGGCATATGGACATAAAAACGCTGCAGCCGTTACGGTTACAGCGTTTCCATTTAATAAATAAGCGTCGGATACAGCTCTGACCATAGGCTTGGTATGACAATTTTTGCCTTATAAAACTGAAGCAAGGTGAAAACAGTATAAGCTTAAAGCTGCTTAAAAGAGGAGAAGTATTCAGATTTTCGATAGGCTTCAGACGGTATACAGGCGAGCATTGGCACAGAAGCAAATGGTGTACCGATTTAAAGTATATAAGAAAAAGTATATGAATATTCATTATTGCAGCAAGCGATATTCGGCAGGCGTCATTCCTGTGTATTTTTTGAATAAATGCGTGAAATAACTGTGGCTTTCATATCCCGCACAGATTGATATTTCACCTATTGAATAACTTGTGTTTTTTAATAATTCTTTTGCCTTTTGGATTTTAACACGGTTAACATATTCAAAAGGACGGTAACCCGTATATTCTTTAAATATACGGCAAAAATGTTCTTTTGATATATTAAACTCATCGGCTATATCGGATAAATTTATATTATTGTTTTCGCTTAAGTAATGCATCGCCCGAGTCATCATATGTGCTCTGTTTTGAGACTTCTTTTTGGGATTTGAAAGCTGTTCCGTAAGTGAAAGAAGAAATGAATACAAGGCGATGCTGCTTTCTTTATATAAATCGGGATTTTGTCTGAGACTGTATAATTTACGGTAGTGTGCCATCCCAGCAAAAATGGACAGAAAAAAGCTTCAAAAAACGAAATGAATCGCAGTATTTCGTTAATTTACTAAAACCGACCGCATTTATTCCACGGTTTGCTTGACAACGAGCCTCTGCCGGCATGATGTACCGGCGAAAGAACGAAGTAGCCCAAGGACAATTCGCCCAGGCACAAGCCTATCATACCGGCTACTCATTGTCAAGCAACTTTCGCGGCATAAACGCTAATTAAGCGTTCATACGCGAGCGGCGAGAGCCAATTAAGTCCTGATTGAGGCCTGACCGGATTGTAATATGTCTCAATATACGAGAATATATCAGCCTGTGCTTCATCTCTGGTTTGGTAATGTTTGTGATGTACCAGCTCACACTTAAGACAGCTGAAAAAATTTTCGGCTACAGCGTTATCATATGGATCCCCCTTTCTTGACATACTTTGCGTAATATTGTATTATGCTTTGCCTGTTCTGGACTTGTATTCCGTAAGTGGTATACAGCCAAATGTTGATGTCATAAAAGAAATATATATGCCGGATGGGTTGCAACCGTCCGATAAAGGTGCAAGGCGAATAGCAGAGAAACTGTACGGCTTTCTTTCTGCAATGTAAAAAAAACAATGTGCAAAAATATGCCATTTGAATGACAAAAGGAGAGTGTGTGCAATGCAAAGGTGGTCGATAACTATAATTGACCACCTTATTTTTATCTACACTGTTAAGGACACATAATTTGATTGCCTATGAGTTAAATCAATGACTGTTAACTTATCGGACAATGTGTTAATACAATTTTTA
>CAJKNM010000069.1 GCA_905201285.1 uncultured Eubacteriales bacterium
GCTTTTCATCCTCGATGGCGACCTTGATCTCGGCGGTCTTGTCGCCCGCGAGGTCGCCCAGCAGGACCTCCTGCTCAAAATCCTGTCCGCCGCCGATGAAAAGAAGATCGTATTTCGAAGCTTCCAGCTTCTGCCCGATCGAGACCTCTTCTACATTCGCGTCAATTCCGCGCCACTCTAAACGTTTTTGCATACAGGCTATATTCCCTTTATCACCGTACAGATTAAGGAGGTCGGGATATAAGTGAATTATATTAAGTGATTTCTTATCAGTCATCTTTTCTTCCTCCCAGTTCCTTTTTTATTTCAAGCATTGTGGTTTGTGTAGGGTAGAGGGCAGTATAATTCACAAGAACATAACATACCTCTGCATCGGTTGAAAGACAGCGTGTTATTGCCTGCTTCATATTTCGCGTGATATAGTCAACCTTAACATCTGCGTATTTGAATCTTAGCGAAATATCATAAAGGCGGATTCCGGTGGTTGTAAGGGTGTTAAGATTTTCGTCACTTAATTTGTCAAAATCAACATCCCAAAGCCACGAAACATCTCTGCCGTCATTCGCAAGGTCGTTTATGGCAACAATTATGTCCTTCTTACGTTTATCAAGCATAACCGTTTGAATTGCCTGATTGAACCCGGCCGGGTTTTTAGCGAGGTTTAAAATAACCGGCTTACCCAAATCAATAAGCTCCATTCTTCCGATTTGGGGCTTATAGTCAGAGAGCATCGCGTTAAAACCGTCGGTTTTAACATTCATAACTGAGAGTACAGAGTATACGGCGAGAATATTATATATATTATAGAACCCACGATAGTTTACATCGATTTTCACGGATTTATTAACCGTGAACTTCATTGAGCCTGACAAGTCAATATCGGTCGCGTCAAAGTCGATATCCGGACGTTTGTTTCCGCAATTTTCACAATGGTAGTCACCAAGCTGACTATAGTGGAAGTAGTTATACTTCATCTCGTGACCGCATTTAACGCAGAACTGCCCCTCTTTGGTTTCATCTATCTGAGGAAGAACCTGCTCGGATATTCCGAAGTATTTAGCGTCCCTTCCTTCGCCGAACTGTGCGGTAAGGGGGTCATCTCCGTTCAAGATGAGCTTGACGCCGTCCGCCATATCTATTGCTTCATTTAAAAGGTCAACGGTAATATCAATCTCGCCGTATCGATCAAGCTGATCGCGAAAGAGGTTTGTTATAACCATATAGTTAGGCTTAATGTGTGCGAATACCCGCCTTGCGGAAGCTTCATCAACTTCAAGAACCGCCCAATCGGCCTCAAGTCCGCCTTTTAAATCGGCGGAAAGAGCAAAGGCTGTCGCTATTCCGCCGACCATATTTGCACCTAAATTGTTACAGACGGTGGTATATCCGCATTTTAAAAGTGCGGTGTTTAACAGATTGTTTGTTGTTGTCTTTCCGTTCGTTCCACAGGTTACGATAACACCCTGTTTAATATTTTTAGAAAGTTGTTCAATTAAGTTAGGACATATCTTTAAGGCTATGACACCGGGGGAGGAAGAGGACTTCTTTCCTATAAGCCTTCCGGCGACAGCCGATAATTTAGCCGCCCAAACCGCTAAAAGTTTTCGCATTGTAATTCTCCTGTTCTTTATAATACACTACTGACTTACATTGTACCATTTATGAAAGAAAATTACAATACCAAAATAAAAATTTATTGTTACAAACTGTTTAAATAATCGGCGATACACTCACCTGCGAGCCGGATGCCGTATAAGGCCTCTTCAAGGCTGTTCCCGCTTGTGCCGACTTCGATTATCATAGAGGCGTGTGTTGTGTGTCCGTTAAATCTTTCGCGTCTTAAATTTATATGCCGCATAAGCTTCGGATACTTAGCTGAAATCTCACTTTGAAAGTGGATGGCGGCTTTCATATTCTCACGCCAGTCGGGATTATACAGACCTTTTTGGTCCGTGCCGACAACAAACATTAGCTGTGCGGCGGTTTTGCCGTCTATTTCGGTTGAAGTTTTTGCCTTTGTGTCATCGTCATAGACGATTGAATCACGATGAACATCAAATACAACCTGAATCGATGGATATTTTTTCAGATATTCATTAACCGTGCTTAGCGAATGTGCATATGAGCCGTTAAACGACGGAACATCGTGAAGAATGGTGTCATGCACTGTTTTTATTCCTTTAGATTCAAGAACCTTTGCGAGTTCATCCCCGACGCAGACAACATTTTCGGACTTGTTTTCACTTCGGTCACTTGCTGTTTTATCATAGAACCTTGAACCGTTCGGCGCATATGCTTCGGTTGCGTGAGTGTGTGTAATCAAAACCTTTGGACCGTCACCGGCCATGGTTATATCGGGCTTTTGAGAAAGCATCGTGTTTATATCTATACCGTATGAGGTTTCGTTTCCTATGGCAACGGGCGAGCCGTTTGACGTTCGCTGTGCCGCATCGATTTGTTTTATCGGTGCACGATTGGCTTCGGGAATATCAGAGCCGTCATCACCGATTGATTGCTCGGGTGAAGATGGTATATTATTTTGTATCGGATTTTCGGTCTTGTCATCGGAAATCATAGATATGAGGCCGCGGCTCGTGACCGCCCTGTATATCGGAAGAGAATCACGTATTATTGATTCGGTGTCGTTTAACACATAGCCGAGAATGATTTCAGAAATATGCCTGCTGAACTTATGAACAAGCTCGGTCGGATTTAGGGTTTCGGCTTCTGTAGCACCGATTATCGGGTTGTTGCTCTCGAAAATTTTTTCAGGAGAGCGGATATTAGCTACAGTTGTTTTGTTCATTACAAATAATCCGCCGGCAGCAACGGCCGCGGTAAGCGTAAGGACTATTCCGCTCTTTATGATAGATTTTAAATCGATTATGAATGCTTTATATTTTCGCATATTGTACATCCTCCGGCTTGTCTAACTGTATAACTAAACTATATGCGAAAATATGAAAAATAGAACAAAACTCCCTCGGCCTTAGTTAAAGCCGGGGGAGTGAAAATCATCCTGCGAGATGAAGAATGTTAATAAGAAGAATCCAGCTTGTGCCGTAGTAGGTAACAACGGCAACAAGGTCATTCACGGTCGTGATAAGGGGACCCGAAGCAACAGCCGGGTCAACATTAATTTTCTTAAAGAACAGCGGAATGAGCGTTCCGACCGCACTTGAAATCAGCATTGCAAGCATAAGCGACAGGCCGATACAACCGGATACCGCATATGAAAACATAAATGTTTTATCCTTGAAAAAGTGTATATATAGGCCTATTGCGATAAACGAAAGCACACCGAGAAGCAAGCCGTTGCATAAGCCGACACGCATTTCTTTAAAGACAAGCTCGAATTTATTTTTAAATGTGAGCGATTCATCCATAAGCACTCTGATGGTAACAGCCAAAGACTGAGTGCCGACATTACCGGCCATATCCAAAATCAGTGACTGGAATGCCATAATCAGTGTAAGCTGTGACACAACCGACTCAAATGCGCCGACAACCGATGAAACAATTAAAGCGAGACCGAGAAGAATAAGAAGCCACGGCAGACGTTTTTTCAAGCTGTCTTTAAGCGGTTCTGTCAAATCCTCTTCTGCGGTCAAACCTGCAAGCCTTGCATAGTCCTCACCCATCTCATCATCAACAACCTCGATGATGCTCTGTGAGGTAATAACGCCCAGCATCCGATTGTTATTATCAAGTACAGGGATTGAATCCTCTGAATAATCCTTCAGCTTTTCGATACAATCATCTATACTTTCCTGACCGTATACATAAGGGAAGGAGGTGATGATTATATCCTCAAGTGAGTCATCCCTGCGTGCTATAATTAAATCCTTTAAATCGATTGCACCATAGAAGGTACCCATATCGTCAACAACAAACAGCATTGAAATATTATCGTTTTTTGCCGCTTGGTCAACAAGCTCGGTCATAGCCTCTTTTACGGTTAGGTTTTCCCGTATCGAAATAAAGTTTGTTGTCATCTTGCTTCCTATCTCATCATCGTCAAACGAAGCAATAAGAGCAATGTCATTTCTTGATTCCGCGTCCATCAAGTCGATGATAACGGTTCGCTTGTTTCGGTCGATTTCACGAAGAATATCAACCGCGGTGTCAGAGTCAAGACTTGATATAATTGCCGCAGCCTTACGTAAATCCATTTCGTTTAAGTAAACGCTTGCGTCATCTTCATCGGTATATTCAAAAATTTCTGAAAGCTTGTCACGCGTCAAAACTCTGTAAAGCTTTTTTCGCTCGTCTACAGTCAGCTTTGACAAAACCTCGGCGATGTCGTTTTCGTGATAATCGTCAAGTCTGTCCCGCATATATTTAGGCGAGGCGTTTCCGCGTATAATATCGATAATTTCTTTTTCGTAATCCGGTTTCTGAGCGAGTTCCTCATCGTCATCTTCATCATCCGAATCATCCTGATTCTGATCAAGAATGTCATTTAGCTCGGAATTTGTAATATTTTCGGCGGAATTCTGAGCGTCTTGAGCTGTTTTTTCCTCTGAAGATGCCGGAGCTTCCGCGCTATCCGACTCGGCGGAGCTTAGATTGTTTTTTGTATTCTCGTCCATCGGTAACACCATCCTTTCTCATTTTATCCTATACAATTCGGTGTATTAGTGTTATTGCATATGGATATATAATTGAATTTTGCCGCAACAAAAACAAACACAAAGGAGCAGCCCACAAAAAAGCCGCGTATGTATTTGCGTTTTTATATTCTGTTGGTAATTTCAGGGAGTAAATAAAATCCTCCGATAAAGGAATATGGTTTGAGTTCAAGAATGGTTAAAATACTCTACAATCTAAGATATATGTGCAAAGTAAACCGCCGTAATAACAGAATCACAGCCCGGTACTTGAACGTCCGCCGCATACTGTCTACTTCGCCCGCAATTATCACAGCTATCCACTCTGCTCACCTCTCTTATAAATGGAATAATAAGTTTCTTTATATAATATTGTAACATAAGCATATTGTTTGTGCAAGTCCTTTTTTTAAAATATTTAAAATAATTTTGCCGAAAAAATAGGTGTTTTATACATACGGGATTAACATAAGTGCCGAATAATTTTTTAAGATTCAGGAAAAATATTTTTTGTTATGAATAATGTTCGGGTATTTTTCTAAAAAGGACGGAGGAATATAAATATGGTCAGAATAAACGGAAGGTCGGTATCAAAAGGAATTGCGATAGGTAGGCTTGTTTTTTTAAAAAGACGGGAAAACGAGGTTGTCAAACAAACCATAACCGATACACGCGGCGAAATCGACAGATATAAAGCCGCGGCGGAAAAAGCGAAGGAAGAACTTTCAGAGCTTGAGAAAAAGGCGGCGGATGAGGCGGGAAAAGCCAGCGCCGAAATTTTTGAGATACACAAAATGATGCTTGATGACAGAGATTTTGTTGAAATGACAGAGAAAATAATTAATGATAAAAAGGTTAATGCCGAATATGCCGTCTATGAAACATCAAAAGAATTTTCTAAGATTTTTTCTGAAATGGATAATGACTATATGAAAGAAAGAGCGGCGGATGTAAAGGATATTTCAGAAAGACTGATTAGAATACTGTCAGAGCGTGAAGATGATAATATGAGCCGAAATTCGGATTATAATGATGCGATAATTTGTGCTGATGAACTTGCGCCAAGCGAAACAATAAGCCTCGATAAGTCGCGAATTATTGCGTTTGCAACAAGATACGGTTCCGCTCAGTCACATACAGCTATTTTGGCCGATACTATGAATATCCCGGCTATTATCGGATTGGGCGAGGCTCTTTCGGATGAATATAATGAAATGCCGGCGGTTGTGGACGGATATAAGGGGTGCATATATATTGAGCCTACGCCCGAAATTATCGAGACCGCACAAAGACAGAAACTTGAAGAGACAAAAAGACTACAGCGTCTGTATATGCTTGTCGGTATGGATAATATCACCGCTGACGGTTATCGGGTTATGATTTATTCAAATATAGGAACACCTGACGATGTGAATAATGTGCTCAAAAATGACTCGGGCGGAATCGGCTTATTCAGAAGTGAATTTTTATATCTCGGAAGCAAGGACTATCCGAGTGAGGATGAACAGTTTGAGGCATATAAAAAGGTACTTTCAGCAATGGACGGGAAAAAGGTTATTATCAGGACAATGGACATAGGTGCTGATAAAAATATCGGATATTTTAATCTCGATAAAGAGGAGAACCCTGCGCTCGGTTTTCGTGCCTTAAGAATATGCCTTTCACGCCGCGATATATTTCGGACTCAGCTCAGAGCGCTTCTTCGCGCATCTGTTTACGGAAAGCTGTCGATTATGGTTCCTATGATAACATCGGTTGAAGAAGTCAGACAGACAAGAGCAATTCTGAACGAAGTTAAAACCGAGCTTCGTGCCGCGGGAATTCCGTTTGACGGAGCGGTCGAATTCGGAATAATGATTGAAACCCCGGCAGCTGTTATGATAAGTGACTTGCTTGCGAGAGAGGTTGACTTTTTCAGCATAGGCACAAACGACCTAACTCAATATACATTGGCAATAGACCGGCAGAATTCAAAGCTTGAACCGTATTATGACGCTCATCACACTGCGGTTTTGAGAATGATAAGAATGACGGTTCAAAATGCGCACAAAGCACGGATTTGGTGCGGAATTTGCGGCGAACTTGCGGCAGACCTTTCAATGACGGAAACCTTTATGGCGATGGGGGTAGATGAACTTTCCGTTGCCCCGTCTGCGACACTTCCGCTTCGCGAAAAAGTAAGGTCGATTAATGTTGATGCGATAAGGGATAATGTTTTAAGCAGTTTATGATATTTTATTTGACATTTTTGACGCTTTAATGTATAATAAGGACATTATTATATTTTTAAAGCATAAAGTTGGTTTTATGCCGAGGTGCGCAGAGAGGGGAGGACGCAAGGCTTGGATTATGCTTCGGTTATCAAACAGGGTGAGAAGGACTATGTCAGTGATTATTTAAAAATCTCAAAAAGTGAATATTGCAGTTGCTTTGCAATAGCGGACGGACGTGAAATGCCGCGTGCCGCTGAACTTGCTGTCAACTCGGTCATCTCTGACTTTGAGGCAACCGGAATCATTACCAAATCCTCTGTACCTGACTTTTTCAAAAATGCCGGTGAGATTCTGAAGAATGACGAAATGCCGCTCTGCACTTGTATGACATTTCTTTTGACAGACGGCTCTGCCGCAGTGTGGGGAAGTATAGGGGATTGCAGATTATATCTGCTTCGCGATAAGTATTTATACGAAATCACGCCGGATCACAGCGAGGCTTATGCCTTGTATGAGGCGGGTGAGATTCGTTACCCGAAGATTCGCCAAAACAACAAGAGGTATAGCCTTACCCGTATGCTTGGTACGGGCTTTGATACGAATCCGGAATCGCCTAACCCCGAAAAAATTCGGCCGGGTGACAGTTTCCTGCTCTGTTCTGACGGGTTTTGGGAAAATATCCACGAAAGACAGATTGAAAAGACGCTCAAGCGTTCGTCAAGCGCACAGGACTGGCTTGACAGAATGATGAAAATTGTCGATAAAAATATTCAGCATAAGAAATATTCAAGATTTCGGGATTCTCTTTGCGCTGTTACTATTAAAATATGATGAACCGTTCAAAAAATTTGTTTTGGGCGGTATGACCTTTTGGTCTGAAAGGTTTATGGTGATTAATGTGAAAAAATTATTTGCTGCCGGAGCGGCTATGTCTGCGTTCATATCGCAGGTCGGCTATGCTTTCGGCATAAACGGGGATACTTCTTCGCTCGGTCAGATAGAAATTATTGATTATGTTGCGCTGGCGGGGATAATCATTTTAGTAATGGGTTTACTTTTGGTTATTATTTCTGTGTATATGCGTGTCAAAACAAAAGACTCCGATGAAGATGATTTATACTTAGAAAATGATGCCGAAGAGGTTAATTTTGAGGATGATGATTCTGATGACGGAATTATCGACGACGAAATTGTTTCTGATTCTGAGGAAGCTGACACCGAACCGGATATATCCGATGTTGTTGATGACTCAGATGACTCAGATGACTCAGATGACTCAGATGATTCGGATGATTCGGGTGATTCGGGTGATTCGGGTGATTCGGGTGATTCGGGTGATTCGGAGAATGTTGAACCCGGCGATGATTCTGAAAATAATGATGAAGAGGATTCTTCTTCCGAAGAAAATCAAGAGCCTGAGTCTGACTCCGAATCTGAAAGCGGAGCTGTAAACGAAACCGAAAATCAACAGAAAGAAGATAATTCGTCTGAGGAAGAGCTGAAAG
The DNA here is from genome assembly GCA_905201285.1 of uncultured Eubacteriales bacterium. Lineage (GTDB taxonomy): Bacteria > Bacillota > Clostridia > Monoglobales > Monoglobaceae > UMGS1820. Next base: position 8,329 of record CAJKNM010000069.1, read on the forward strand.
TGCCGAAGGCGAGAGTTTCGTTTACCGGTCAGAATAATTCCGATGTTAAGTTTGTTGAATTCTCAGATTCGGCGACGGTCGGAAGGCGGAACTCCAACGACTTGATTATATCCGACAATGCCGTTTCGGGTACACATTGTGAATTGACCCTTGATGACGGAAAGGTTTACATAGAGGACTTAAATTCAACCAACGGAACGTTTATAGACGGCGAAAGAATTTCAAGGGCCGAGCTTAAAAACGGAGATATTTTAATTCTCGGCAAGATGAGCTTTAAAGTAAATATTTCAGTGATTGACTAAAATTAAAGGAGCCGGTTTTTACGGCTCCTTTCAGACTGTCGAAAAAGTTATTTTCAGCAAGATATTGCTTTGAACTGACTG
>CAJKNM010000070.1 GCA_905201285.1 uncultured Eubacteriales bacterium
TTTAACTAAAAAAAGAAGCACCTGTCGAGAGACTTTAACGCGCAAGCGTTACCCCGTCTCTCGCAGGTACTTCTTTTTTAGTTATGAAACCTTCCAGTTCCAACTACTTTCTCTTCTCTATGATCTTCCGTGGACACTTCTCAGCACATTTGCCGCATCCTACACATTTTTCTCCGTCGATAAAGGCAATGTTATTCTCTACGGTTACTGCTCCAAATTCACACTGTTTCACACAGATTCCACAGCCGATACATCCCACTTGACAATTCTGACGCGTGAACTTTCCCTTTTCGGCAGATTGACAGGCAACGGCATACTTACTCTTTGCGGGCATAAGCGCAATAACATTTTTAGGACATTCCTTCACACAGCCACCGCAGCCGACGCATTTTTCTTCGTCAACAATAGCAACACCGTCTTGAACCGAAATCGCATCAAAGCGACACGCCTTAACACACGAACCAAAGCCGAGACAGGCAAAGCTGCACAGCTTTTCTCCTCCGCCGAGTTTAGCCGCACTGTGACAATCACAAGGACCGTCATAGATATATTTAAGAGCAGCATTCTCTGTGCTTCCGCTGCAGCGAACGCGAGCAACCATCTTTTCGCTTTCATCGGCTTCGACACCGAGAATCTCAGCTATTTTTTCAGAAGCGTCACCTGAACAGGCAGGGCACAGGTTTGTTTTAACTCCACCGGCACATAGAGCGTTTGCATAAGCCGAACAGCCGGCAAAGCCACAGTTACCGCAATTTGCGCCGGGAAGAATTTCAAGTATCTGCGGAACTCTTTCATCCACTTTAACAGCGAATATCTTAGATGCAAAGCCTAAAATTCCGCCGAAAATAATTCCCATTCCGCCGACAATGAGTATTGGTATTAAAATTTGAGACATATTTTCACACCGTTCCTTTCTTAATTAAAACTGAGACCCGAGAAGCCGAGAAAGGCAATCGAGAGAAGCGCAGCGGTTATCAATACTATAGGCATTCCCTTTAAAAATTCCGGAATATCAGCGGTTTCAAGCCTTTCACGGACACCTGCAAAAAGAACGATTGACAAGGTGAAACCAAGCCCCGCAGATCCGCCGTAAACAACCGATTTCAGAAAGCTCATTTCGGTTCCGCCGAATTTTGAAATATTCTGAAGAGCAACACCGAGAACCGCACAGTTCGTTGTTATAAGAGGAAGGTATACGCCCAAAGAGTTATAAAGAGACGGTATTGACTTTTGAAGAAACATTTCAACAAACTGAACAAGCACGGCTATAACAAGAATAAATGCGATTGTCTGCATATATTCAAGATTAAACGGAATAAGAAGATATTGCTGAACAACCCAAGTCAGGGCCGATGCACAAAGCATAACGAATACAACAGCAAATCCCATACCGCTCGCTGTTTCAACCTTTTTTGAAACGCCGAGGAAGGGGCATATTCCCAAAAACTGAACGAGGACGAAGTTATTAATTAATATCGCACCTACACTTATAATAAGAAGCTCACTAATCATTAGAATTACCCTCCTTTTTTACCTTGCGTCCGATTGAATTTATTATAGCGAGAAGAATTCCGAGAGTGAGAAACGCGCCCGGAGGAAGAATCATAATCGAAACCGGCTGAAATCCGCTTCCGAATAATGCGTGTCCTGCGAACGTTCCCGCACCGAGAATTTCACGAACAGAACCGATAAGCGTCAGAGCACAGGTAAAGCCAAGACCCATGCCGAGTCCGTCACCAGCCGAAGCGCCGACAGGGTTCTTAGAAGCAAATGCTTCCGCTCTGCCGAGAATGATACAGTTTACAACTATAAGCGGTATGTAGATACCGAGACTTTGCGAAAGCGACGGAAGGTATGCCTTGAGAAGCATTTCCACAACCGTAACAAAGCCCGCAACGATAACAATATACGAAGCAATTCTGATTTTATTCGGGATAAACTTTCTAAGCAATGAGATTACGATATTTGAACAAATCAAAACTGCTGTGGTTGAAAGCCCCATACCTATGCCGTTTATAACTCCGGTCGTGACTGCCAGGGTTGGACACATTCCGAGCATAAGTACAAATGTAGGATTTTCTTTAATAAGACCGTTAAAAAATGCACTTATAAAAGAAGTTTTCTTGTTTTCACTCATTTTGACGCACCTCCCGTTTCGGCTGCCTCTAAGGCACAATTTACTGCCTTTGTGACTGCCTTTGAAGTAATTGTTGCACCCGAAATCGCAGAGATGGAATTATCGGCTGCGTTTCCGCCGTTATTCTTTTCGACCTTGATTCCGGATTTCAGACCGTCATATTGATTCATAAATTCAGGTGTATCCGATTTAGCACCGAGTCCTGCGGTTTCACTGAGTGACATAATCTTAATCTTGTTTACTGTCATATCGTTTTTTATTCCGACCATAACGGTTATATCGCCGCCGTAACCCTCGTGACATACCGTTGTCGCAACATATCCGCCGTTTTCAGCTTTATAAATCGAACTCAATTCAACACCCGATTCTTTTGGGGTGAAGTTTATGTTCTCTTCCGAGAAGCTTCCGCCGTCGGGAAGAACCTCTGACATAGACGCTTCAAAGGTCTTTTGGTCATTAGCCGAAATGACCGGCGCGGTAACCGAATTTACATAGGCGAGCAGGCCGGATACTATAATACAAATTATACCGAGCTTCACCATTAAAATTAAAGTTTCATTTGAATTTACGTTTTTATTCTTGCTTTTCACTGTGCCGATGCCTCCTTTTTGGGTTTAACATAGCCGAAGCGTTTCGGCGCGGTAAGCTTTTCGATGAGAGGTGTTGCTATATTCATAAGGAGAATCGAATACGAAACACCTTCGGGGTAACCGCCCCATACGCGGATGAGAACAGTTATAATTCCACAGCCGAGAGCGAATACAATCTGACCGTTCGGGGTGGTCGGCGTCGTTGTGTAATCCGTTGCCATAAAGATTGCGCCAAGCATAAGACCGCCAGACAAAATCTGATATAACCAATCGCCTGAACCGAAGCCGTTGTGACCTGCAAACATCCATGTTCCGAGTGCAACGGTTGCTATGTATATAAGCGGTACGCGCAGGCGAATAACCTTTCTTATAAGAAGATAGGCTCCGCCAATCAAAAGGGCAAGCGCCGAGGTTTCGCCGATACATCCGCCGTGATTTCCTAAAAACAGTGTAAGATACGAATAGTTAGTGTTGCCGGAGGCATATGCCGCAAGCGGGGTAGCGCTTGATATCGCGTCGGGCGAACCGAACAGAGGAAGAACTGTCCCCGGGGTGTACCAGGTTGTCATCGCAAGCGCCCATGACGCAAGCAGGAAAGCTCTTGCCGCCAGAGCCGGGTTGGCAAAGTTATGACCAATACCGCCGAAGAACTGTTTAACAACAATTATAGCAAAAACAGAGCCTATAACCGCCATCCAAAGCGGAAGCGATGCCGGAACGTTAAAAGCGAGAAGCATACCGGTGACAACTGCGCTTAAATCATGGGTCGAGTTCGGCTTTTTTAAAAGCCTGCACCAAATATATTCAGAGATAGTACAGCTTAAAACACAGGTCAGCGTTACGATTAAGGCGCGCATACCGAAAACAATACAGCCGGCAATCAAAGCCGGAACAAGCGCGATTATCACATCAAGCATAATGCGTGAAATCGATTCGTTTCCCGCTGTGTGCGGCGAGTGAGATACAATTAATTTATCGTTCATCTTTCAAAATCCTTTCCTCAAAATTATGCCTTAGCCGCTTTGGCAAGGTCACGTAATTTTGCTTTAGCGGTTTTAATTTGCTGAACCTGTCTGCGTTTGGACGGACAGACATACGCACAGCTTCCGCATTCGATACAGTCGTTTATATACAGTTTTTCAAGTGTGCACATATCATCGCGGCGTGCCGCCATATCCAAAAGGTTCGGCTGAAGATTCATAGGACAGGCATAAACACATTTAGCACAGCGTATGCAGGCGGATTCCTGTTCAAATTTAGAAGATTCCGCTCCGAGAACAACGATTCCCGACGTACCTTTTATAACCGGAACGGAGGTATTGGGCACCGCCATACCCATCATAGGGCCGCCCATCAGAACCTTTCCGGGGTCTTGATTAAAACCGCCCGATTCTTCGATGAGGTACGAAAACGGTGAGCCGAGACGAACACGCAAGTTTGAAGGCGAAGCTATTGCGTCACCGCTTAACGTCACAATTCTTCGGATAACGGGTTCACCGTTTGCAACGGCACGGAAAATAGAGGCACAGGTATCGATATTATTCACTATACATCCGGATTGCCACGGAAGCGTACCCGGCGCCATCTTCCTGCCTGTTACAGCGAAAATCAGCTGTTTCTCTGCACCTTGAGGATACTTTGTTTTAAGCGGAACGATGTGTATATTTTTATCGGTAACTTTTTTAGCCGCATCGGTCATATGCGTGATAGCGTCAGGCTTATTATCCTCGATACCTATATATCCGTCATTTAACCCGAAAATGTGCATAAGTATAAGGATTCCGCCTATTATATCATCCGTTGTTTCGAGCATAGCACGATGGTCGGAGGTCAGATACGGTTCACATTCTGCACCGTTTATTATGATGTGGTCGATTTTTGCCTCTTTCGGAACACTCAGCTTAACATGAGTCGGAAAGGTAGCGCCGCCCATGCCGACAATTCCCGCCTCGCGGACAATATCGATAATTTCGGCAGGAGTCTTTTTGGTATAGTCTCCACCTGAATTTTCAAGAGGAGCTGCCTTCTCGTCAAGGTCGTCGTTTTCGATTATTATGCATTCTGTCGATATTCCGTTTGGATGAAGCCGATTTTCAATCGCCTTTACAGTTCCCGAAACAGAAGAGTGTATATTTGCGGATACAAAGCCGCCTGCTTCAGCAATTTTCTGACCCATTAAAACTCTGTCACCAACCTTAACGCATGGCTTTGCCGGCGCACCTATATGCTGTGAAACGGGAAACACAAGCTCCGCCGGCGGTTTCAAATCACGTATCGGTTTTGAAGCGGTTGCGGTTTTGTGGCCGTCAGGATGTATTCCACCGTGAAATGTATTCATTACCATTCCTCCTAAAATTTAATTATTTTTATTTTATCAGTTCGTATATATAACACAAACGGTAAGGATATAAACTTTGTTTATATTTTAACATATATTATACTACAGTGTGTCGCGTAATGTCAAGAAAAGATGATACAAATTTACATAGTTTTTAAACGATTTTTGTCTGTTTCTGTAGGATGTTTAACATAAAAATGGGGATGTTTCGCCTATACGAAACACCCCATTGTGTTTTTAGTCTGTAATATAATTTTTATGTTATACCCGGCTGATTGAAATAACTACCTTTTCGCCGTTGATGTTCCAGTCCTTGCCGTTATCGTCAGAACCTTCTTCAATCGTATCGGCGAGGGTCTGATATTTGATCTCATCTGCGTTTGAAGTAAATATAGCCGAGATTTTGTCACTTCCGCTGTATTTGATATTGATTCTGTCTGTTACTTCAAAACCGCTGTCCTTACGCATTGTCTGAAGCTTGCTTATTATTTCACGGACAAAGCCTTCTTCAACCAGTTCGTCTGTCAGGTTTGTGTCAAGAACAACTGTATATCCCGGTTCAGAAGCGGAAACAAATCCGTCCTTCTGCTGAGTATCAACCAAAACGTCATCCTTAAATATCTCAACATCGGTTCCTTGAACGTTAAGCTTGAGTCCTTCGCCGGAATTCAGCTTTGACATAACCTCAGCGCCGTCCATTTTAGCAACCTCATTGAAAATAGGACGCATAAGTTTTCCGTACTTCGGACCCATAGTCCTCATCTGAGGCTTGAAGTTATAACTGATGAAGCCTGACGCATCGTTTGTGAACTCAATATCCTTTATGTTAAGCTCTTCGAGAATTATGTCTTTATAATCCTGATTAACTGCGGCATCGGTCTGGATGTAAAGCTTAGAGAGCGGCTGTCTGTTCTTGATGTTTGCTTCATTTCTTGCCGCACGGCCAAGAATAACTATCTTGCGGATAGCGTCCATCTCGGTTTCAATTTCCGGGAAGCTAAGTTCATCGCGGTACTTAGGATAGTCGCAGAGATGAATACTCTCGGGCGCATTCTTATCAACGGAAATAACAAGATTTTGATAAATCTCTTCCGTCATAAATGGTATAAACGGTGCGCAAAGCTTAGAAAACTCAACCAAAACGGTATAGAGAGTCATATAAGCCGAAATCTTGTCATCGGTCAGCTCGCTTGCCCAGAAACGGTTACGGCTTCGGCGGACATACCAGTTACTCAGCTCGTCAACAAACTCAGTCATAAGACGGGTCGATTCTGTTATCTTATAGTTTTCAAGATAATTGTCAACCGCCTTAATAAGATTATTGAGCTTTGATAAAATCCACTTATCCATAACGGTGAGCTTCTCAATATCAAGCTTATGCTTGGTCGGGTCAAATTCATCAATATTCGCGTACAGAACATAGAACGAATATGTGTTCCATAAGGTTCCGAGGAACTTTCTCTGAACCTCTGCCACGTTCTTAGCCGAGAATCTGTTGGGGAGCCACGGTGCGGAATTGGAATAGAAGTACCAGCGCACAGCATCGCTTCCTTTATCGTTGAGTATATCCATCGGAGCGATTACATTACCTTTGTGCTTACTCATCTTGATACCTTTTTCGTCCTGAACGTGACCAAGAACGATTACGTTTTTATAAGGAGCGCGGTCAAAGAGAAGTGTCGAAATTGCCATAAGGGTATAGAACCAGCCTCGTGTCTGGTCGATTGCTTCACTGATGAAATCAGCGGGGAAGTTATCCTCAAACTTATCTTTGTTTTCAAACGGGTAATGGAGCTGTGCAAAAGGCATCGAACCCGAGTCAAACCAACAGTCGATAACCTCCGGAACTCTCGTCATTTCACCGCCGCACTTTTCACAGCGGAGCTTAATATTATCAACATACGGCTTATGAAGCTCTATGTTGTCAGGACAGTTTATTCCCATTTCTTTAAGCTCTGCTATTGAGCCTACAACGTGGCGGTGTCCGCATTCGCATTCCCAAATAGGAAGGGGAGTACCCCAATAACGTGTACGCGAAAGACCCCAGTCGATTATATTTTCAAGGAAGTTCCCGAAACGGCCGTGCTTGATGTTATCAGGCATCCAGTTAACGGTTTCGTTGTTGGCGAGAAGCCTGTCGCGAACCTTTGTCATCTCGATAAACCATGTGTCGCAAGCATAGTAAAGCAGAGGAGTATCACAGCGCCAGCAGAAGGGATAACTGTGTTCAAACGGGATTACCGCGAAGCAAAGCCCCCTGTCTTTAAGGTCGCGGATAACAAGCTTGTCTGCATCTTTTACAAAGGTGCCTGCCCACTCGCCGGTCTCTTTAACAAAATTACCCTGGTGGTCAACGTGGTTGATGAAGGGAAGTCCCTGCTCCTTGCATACACGAGAGTCATCTTCGCCGAACGCCGGAGCAATGTGAACGATACCGGTACCGTCTTCCATAGTGACATAGTTATCAGCAACAATATAATAAGCCTTTTTGTCAGGCTTGATGAACGTATAAAGCGGCTCATATTCAAGACCGGTTAAATCCCTGCCGAGATATTCCTCGATAACGGTATATTCGGCATCCTCACCGAAAACGGATTTAATCAAGGCTTCTGCCATAATATAAACCGTTCCGTCCGAAACTGAAAATTTAACATACTTTTCACCCGGGTTTACACAAAGAGCAAGGTTAGCCGGAAGAGTCCACGGAGTGGTCGTCCACGCCAAAATATATTCGTTTTTCTTACCTTTGACGGGGAACTTGGCAATAAGCGAATTCTCTTTTACGTCTTTATAACCCTGTGCAACCTCATGGCTCGACAGCGATGTTCCGCAGCGCGGGCAATACGGCATAATCTTATGACCCTTATACAAAAGGCCCTTATCCCAAATCTGACGAAGCGCCCACCAAACCGATTCAATATAATCGTTATGATAAGTTACATACGGGTTCTCCATATCGGCCCAAAATCCGACGCGGTCGCTCATTTCCTCCCACTCGCTCTGATAGGTGAATACGCTTGCCTTACACTTCTTGATAAAGTCCTCAATTCCGTATTCCTCAATCTGCGGCTTTCCGCTTATTCCGAGAGATTTTTCGACTTCAAGTTCAACGGGAAGACCGTGAGTGTCCCAGCCGGCCTTTCTCAGAACCTTATAGCCTTTCATCGTGCGATAACGCGGAATAAGGTCTTTTATGGCACGTGTCAGGACGTGGCCGATGTGCGGCTTTCCGTTTGCGGTAGGGGGGCCGTCATAAAATGTGAATTTTTCACAGCCTTCACGGTTTTCTATACTTTTCTTAAATATATCATTTTGTTTCCAAAAATCAACGATCGCTTTCTCTTGTTCAACAAAAGAAAGGTCGGTCGATACTTTTCGATACATCTGTTTGACCTCCGTTTCTAATACTACATACTAATCTATTTTATAATAAAAACACCGATTTGTAAAGGGGTAAAATCGAAATTATTAAAAAAATAAGAAAAAATTTAGAAAAAATGCGTGACAAGACCAATCCTTTCTGATATAATTATACTGATT
>CAJKNM010000071.1 GCA_905201285.1 uncultured Eubacteriales bacterium
CGCCCGCCGTCTGGTCAAAGGCCGCATGACCGAACTGGTCATACTTGCTCTTCTTTTCGGGGTTGCTCAATACCTCATAGGCTTCGGTCGCTTCCTTGAACTTAGCCTCTGCACCCTCCTTGTCATCGGGGTTAAGGTCGGGGTGATACTTTTTAGCCAGCTTTCGGTAAGCCTTTTTTATTTCGTCTGCCGAGGCGTTCTTGTCAACGCCCAGAACCTCATAATAATCTCTTTTTTCTGCCATATGAAAATCTCCTATACTATGCTCGATGGGGCATATTACGCCCAAATGGGCTGAAGCAATCTGCAACAGCCCGAATCAGGTAATATTATTTATTGTTGTCGTCAACCTCGGTGTACTCTGCGTCAACCACATTGTCACCGCCGGGACCCTGTTGTGCGCCGCCTGCCTGCTGACCCTGTGCGGCACCCTGCTGTGCCTGCTGGGCTTGCTGTGCCTGTGCATAGAGCTTTTCGGAGATTGAATAGAAGCTCTTCTGAACGGTGTCGGTCTGAGCCTTAACCGCCTCGGTGTCAAGCGGAGAAGCCTTGAGTAACTCCTTCAGCTTATCAACCTCTGTCTGAACCGATGCCTTTTCGTCTGCCGAAATCTTGTCGCCAAGCTCGCCGAGGGTCTTTTCTGTCTGATATACAAGGCTGTCTGCGTTATTGCGGACGTCAACCTCTTCCTTCTTCTTTTTATCCTCTTCGGCATACTTCTCGGCTTCTTTAACAGCCTTATCGATGTCTGCGTCAGAGAGGTTTGTGCTTGAAGTAATGGTTATCTTCTGCTCTGCGCCTGTACCCAAATCCTTAGCCGAAACGTTTACTATGCCGTTTGCGTCTATATCAAAGGTAACCTCAATCTGAGGAACGCCTCTCGGTGCCGGCGGAATGTTGCTGAGTGTGAACCTTCCGAGGGTCTTGTTATAAGCGGCCATCTCGCGCTCGCCCTGAAGGACGTGAACTTCAACGCTGGTCTGGTTATCCGCCGCGGTGGAGAATACCTGGCTCTTCTTTGTCGGAATGGTTGTGTTTCTGTCAATCAGCTTTGTGAATACGCCGCCCATTGTCTCGATACCGAGTGAAAGCGGAGTAACATCGAGAAGTACCAAATCTTCAACGTCGCCCGAGAGGACACCTGCCTGAATCGATGCGCCGATAGCAACACATTCATCCGGGTTAATGCCCTTATGCGGCTCTTTTCCGATGAAGTTCTGAACCGCCGACTGAACAGCCGGGATTCTTGATGAACCGCCGACAAGGAGAACCTTGTCTATATCGCTTGCCGAAAGACCTGCGTCACGCAGAGCGTTTTTGGTCGGCTCCATCGTTGCCTGAACCAAATCGGCTGTGAGCGAATCGAACTGTGCACGTGTAAGTGTGACATCAAGGTGTTTGGGGCCTGTTGCGTCAGCCGTAATAAACGGAAGGTTAATGTTTGATGACATAACGCCCGAAAGCTCAATCTTCGCTTTCTCAGCTGCTTCCTTAAGTCTCTGAAGAGCCATCTTATCCTGACGGAGGTCAATGCCGTTTTCCTTCTGGAATTCGTCTGCCAGATAGTTCATAATCTTGTTATCGAAGTCATCGCCGCCGAGACGGTTGTTACCGCTGGTAGCCAGAACTTCAAATACGCCGTCGCCGATTTCAAGGATAGATACATCGAATGTACCGCCGCCGAGGTCGTATACCATAATCTTCTGGTCGTTGTCCTTGTCAAGGCCGTAAGCAAGCGCCGCCGCCGTAGGCTCGTTGATAATTCTTAAGACCTCAAGACCCGCTATCTTACCTGCGTCCTTTGTCGCCTGACGCTGTGCGTCGGAGAAGTACGCCGGAACGGTGATTACCGCCTGTGTAACAGGCTCGCCGAGATAGCTCTCTGCGTCTGATTTCAGCTTCTGAAGAATCATTGCCGAAATCTCCTGCGGAGAATAGCTCTTTCCGTCAATGGTAACTCTCTTATCCGTACCCATATCTCTCTTGATAGATGAGATTGTTCTGTCGGGGTTTGTTATTGCCTGACGTTTAGCGACCTGACCCACAAGTCTCTCGCCCGTCTTTGTAAATGCGACAACCGAAGGAGTTGTTCTTGCACCCTCGGGGTTAGCTATAACGGTAGGTTCGCCGCCTTCCATAACCGCCACGCATGAATTTGTTGTACCTAAGTCAATACCTATGATTTTTCCCATAATATATCATCCTTTCTTTAATTCACAAATATATATAAATTAGTTGCTTACTTTGACCATTGAATGGCGAACCACCTTGTCTTTGTAGGTATATCCCTTTTGGAATTCCTCAATAACGGTGTTTTCCGCCTCGTCGCTGTCGCCGGTCATAACGGCGTTGTGCTTCTCGGGGTCGAATTCCTTGCCGACCGCGTCGATGTGCTCGATTCCTATGCCTGAGAGAGCGTCCTCAAACTGTTTCTTTACCATTTTGATTCCGTCTAAGACGCTTCCGCTTTCGCCTGCGGCTTCGGCGGCGTCAACGGCACGCTCTAAGTTGTCAAGCACCGGAAGAAGCGGTGCAACGGTTTCGCATACCGCCATTTTATAGAAATCTTCCTTCTCCTTTGCGGTGCGCTTCTTATAGTTGTCAAATTCAGCCGCCTTCCGCATAAGCTTATCCGAAAGCCCCTGAATCTGTTCCTTTGCCTTGTCAAGTTCTGACTTTTCATCGGGTTTATCTTCCGCGGTGCTTGAATCGGCCTTCTCTGCCTTTTCCGAAGTTGTCGCTTCGGCGTCTGCGGTTGTTTTTTTGTTTATATCCTTTTTTGTATCGCTTTCCTTATCTTTTTCCTTATTATTTTCGGAAGCGGATTTCTTTTTTTCGTCTGCCATATTTTATCCTCGCCTTTCTGCTCACTTGAGTTTATCGGATACGTTTCTTATCCCTCAACGGAATATGACGTAACAGAAAAATGAGCTATGAATCGTTATCGCTGCCGGTACTTCCGTCACCCAATGCGGGCGGCTTATTCGGCTTGTCGGGTTCGCTGAAATGCTTGCCGAGCATATCCTCAAGCTGTCTTGCGAAAAAACCGACGCCCGAGACAACCTTTGAATAGTCCATCCTCATAGGCCCGACCACCCCGACTATGCCGGTCATATTATCGCCAATCTTATAGCTTGATATTACAACCGAGTTATTTTTAAGCTCAGCAACGGGATTCTCGTCACCGATAAAGACCGAAACCTTGTCGGATTTAACATCCGGGAGCTTGGTTATCATTTCGTCAATCGACTTCTTGTTATCAAAGAAGCCGAGGATTTCTTTAATCTTTTCTATGTTATTATACTCGGGGAAACGTAAAATATTGGTCGACCCCTCCATATATACCTCGTGTTTGTCAATCTCAGAAATGGCTTCGTGAACCAGCTCAAGCACCGAGGTTAAAATCTCGGTATTAACCCCGACCGCGTTCTGAATCTCTATTATATGTGAAAGATTTATCTCGGAGGCGGTCAGACAGGTCAGGTTTGCGTTTAAAACGTCATTGAGCTTTATCAGAATTTCGGGCGAAATGTTTTCGTGCAGGCGCAGAAGCTTGTTCTTAATCACGCCCGAACTGTCGGCCACGATAATCATAACGGTTCGCTCATCGATACCGACCAGCTTTATGCTCTTGACGATTCCCGTTTCTATAGTCGGAAGCATTCCGAAGGTAGGAAGAAGCGTCAGGTTTGAAAACGCCGCCGATACGTCCTTGACAATTTGGTCAAGCTCGTGAACCTTGTTCAGCATTGCTTTCTTAAGCTGTTGTATTTCGGCCGCGGTCATCAGATATTTGTCCATCAGTGAGTCCACATAAAAGCGGAAGCCGAGACTTGACGGAACACGACCCGCCGATGTGTGCGGCTGGGTCAGATACCCGAGCTCCTCTAAATCGCCCATCTCGTTGCGGATTGTTGCCGCACTGAGATTAAGACCGGTGCTTTTGGCTATACTGCGAGAGCCGACAGGTTCGGCATTTTTGATATAGTTCTCGACTATCGCACGAAGAATTAACTTTTTTCTGTCGTCTAATGCCAATTTTAATCAGCTCCTTCTCGCATATATTATATGTAGAATTTTGTTTTGTTAGCACTCACCAAGAGAGAGTGCTAAAACCTACACTCATAGAATAGCACGCTATAGGGAATTTGTCAAGTACTTTTTGAAAATTTTTAGAAAAATTAAAAAAATTCTGCCCTCGGGGCAGAATTCAGTCTTTGTCTTCGCTTGACATATCGGTTATCTTTTCGGTCATTATTTTATAAAAGTTCGCCGAGGCGGAAACCTGCATAATAACATCGCCGATGTCCTCGCTCGTATTTCCGTCGCCGAGGATAGGTGCGGCGAGGGATTTTATACTCTCTGACACATAATCAAACGCTTTTTTCTGATTCCTTGCAAACGATGTATAGACCCTTTTGATTTCGTCCTGGGTCAGCCCGACCGGAACGATTTTCTGAATTGTTGACATATCGAGCGTCTGTTTAAGGGTACAGACAATCAGAAGGTATGCCAGATGGACTTTGGAATACCTTTTCTTGACCGGTGCGGGAATCGTCTTAAGCTTGACATAGTTATTAATCATAGACGGCGTAACTGATTTTTCGGTATTTGAAACCTTGTGATAAAGGTTTAAGTATTTAGAGATGAGCGTGATGACCTGATCCATATATAATTCAATATCGGGAAGCTCATCCCATTCGGGGAGAGAATATCCGCGAATCATATCGTCAAGCCTGTTAAACGACTCTATGAGTTTTTCTTTTTCCAGATACATAAAAACCATCGCCTTTGAATTTTATAAAGTGTATATATATAATGTAGATATTATAATGTAAGTGTGTCGATAAACCCGGATAAACGAAAAATTTCATTTTTAATAAAACGCCGTCCCCGGATTCCGCCCTGCCTGCCACGGCGGCAAAGAAATGAAATTTTTCGCGTTTTTACAATGTTTTTGGCAAGATATTGCTACATTGCCGCAACAGGCCTTTCGACACTCTGCATATAATCACATAATGTAGATATTATAATTCAAACGGTGATTTTTGTCAAGAAGGGCGTGCATAAAGGGAAATTTTGACCGTCAGGAAGGAATTAACAAAAAGTTAATAAAATAATATTGACAACAGAGGATAGGTATGGTATAATGCAAATGTTTTTGGATGTTTAAAAAATAAGTGGTAAATAGGGTGCATATTGTGGGAGAAAAATCGTCCGTTGTTATACGGGATTCTGTTTCGGACAGGATAATTGAATTGACAGAGGACTTGGTTGTAAAGCAAGGCGTAAAAGCAATAAGCGTGAGTATGCTTATGAAAAAGCTCGGAATGACCAACAGGGTCTTTTATAACCGCTTCCGTAATATAGAAGAGGTGCTCAATATTGTCTATAAAAAGGTTGTCCTTAAAATGAGAGATAATATAACCGCCGGCACCAATCCCCGGATGAACTATTATGAGTATGTCGAAAAGCTTATCGTGATGTGTATGGAGGATACCTATGACCTCAAAAATCAGTTCAGCCAGTATATGTTTGAACACGATTCGCTGTCAAAGGACAACTATGAATGGTGGATTAAAAAAATAAAGGAACTTATAAATTACGGCATCGAAAACGGCTATCTGAAAGAAAATCTTAACGCCGATGATTTGAGTTATTTTATATGGTGCTTCTGCCGCGGCTGTAATCTTGACGCGGTGATGCGGAATATCTCAAAGGAGGACGCTGTCCGTTCGCTTAAAGCGGGGTTTGAATGCTTCCTTGAAGGCGCGAAAAAGAAATAAAAGATATAATTAACTTTATATCTTATATTTTTTGAGTTATTCAGCACAGTGTGTGCTGAATAGCGGAATGAACAGGTAATAATATTTCGGCTGTTATTTCGGCGGCTGTTTATTTTTTAAATTTTTCAGCACAGACTGTGCTGAAACGCATAAAGATGCAGCGGCCGACAAAACCGCCTTTTATTTGAGCTTTTTCAGCACACCCTGTGCTGAAAAGCGGTGAGAAGCCTGAAAGGAGAAGAAAAATGGGTATCAAAATCAGCGGAACGGGTTTTTACGTTCCCGAAAGAGTTGTTTCAAACAACGATTTAGAGAAGATGGTTGAGACCTCGGACGAGTGGATAACACAAAGGGTCGGGGTTAAGACAAGGCACATAGCGGAGGATGAGACGGCCGTGGATATGGCGGTTTCCGCCGCGGAGGACGCTCTTAAAAAAAGCGGAATTCCCGCATCGGAGATTGATATGGTTATAGGCACGACGATAACCTCGGATTTGATTTGCCCGACGGTAGGCGGAGCAGTGGCAGGGGCGATAGGTGTCGATTGCCCTGCTTTTGACCTGAACTCGGCATGCAGCGGTTTTGTCTTTGCCTTTGACATAGCCGAGAAGTATCTCAGAGCCGGAGCGGCAAAAAAGATTCTGATAGTAAGCGCAGAGCGTATGAGTAAGATTATCGATTGGACAGACCGAGGCACCTGTGTTATTTTCGGCGACGGCGCCGGAGCGGCAATCGTCGAGAGCGGAGATATGTATGAGTCGGTTCTCTATACCGACGGGGACGATTCGGTTATAAAGATTCCGAATTACAGTATAGCCAATCCGTTTCACGGTGACGACGGAATAAAACCGTATGTTCATATGAACGGACAGGAGACCTTTAAGTTCGCAGTGAACAAGGTTGTGTCGGATATACGTGCCGCCGCAGAAAAGGCGGGAATTTCGGTTCAGGACATTGACTATATCATTCCGCATCAGGCGAATATAAGAATCATTCAGTTTGCGGCGAAGCGGCTCGGGCTTCCGGAGGAAAAGTTCTTTACGAATATACAGTCCTACGGGAACACCTCATCGGCGAGCATACCTATGGCTCTTGCCGAATTCAGCGAAAGTGTCGGGCCGAAGAGCGGTGACATTATTGCGCTTACGGCGTTCGGCGGCGGACTTTCAAGCGGAGCCTGTGTTTTTAAATGGTAAAATAATTAAAATTTATATAAAAAAATCTTAGGAGGAAAAGAAAATGGTATTGGAAAAGGTAATTAAAATAGTTGCGGAGCATTTAGAGATGGATGAGAGCGAAATCACAGCGGAGACAACCCTCGCGGATCTCGGTGTTGATTCGCTTGACACGGTTGAAATCCTTATGGAGATGGAGGACGAGTTCGGCATCACAATCGACCCGGGTGACGTTCACGTTGAAAAGGTCGGGGAGCTTGCTGACTATATAGCTTCTGTTATGGACAAATAATAAGGAAGGGTGTTTAGTGATGATTTGTACGCCTATATGTGAGCTGTGCGGGATTGAATATCCCGTGTTTCAGGGCGGAATGGCGCATATTTCCGATGCGCGTCTTGCCGCGGCGGTTTCAAATGCCGGCGGCTTGGGAATTATAACCTCGGCGAACGGAGACGTCAAGTGGCTTAAGGAACAGCTGAGCCTTATGGACAGCCTGACGGATAAGCCTTACGGCGTGAATGTTATGCTTCTCGGCAGGAATGTCGAGGAGGTTGCTGAGGCTGTGGCAGAGAGCAAGGCGGCGGTGGTGACCACAGGTGCGGGAAATCCGTCAAAGTTTATGAAGCTATGGAAGGGTGCCGGGATTATCGTTATTCCTGTTGTTGCTTCCTGTGCTATGGCAAGGCTGGTTGAGCGGTCGGGCGCAGACGCGGTGATAGCCGAAGGCTGTGAATCGGGCGGTCACGTCGGCGAGGCCACAACGATGGCGCTCATACCTCAGGTGTGTGACGCGGTGAACATTCCTGTCATTGCGGCAGGGGGAATCGCGGACGGCAGAGGTGTTGCGGCGGCGTTTATGCTCGGCGCCGACGGCGTGCAAATCGGCACGAGGTTTCTTTTGGCGAAGGAATGCAGCATAAGCGAAGCATACAAAGAAAGGCTTTTAAAGGCAAACGACACATCGACAATCGTTACCGGAAAGCGGCTCGGCCCTCCGGGCAGAA